>CBDVAV010000041.1:0-13638 GCA_965372055.1 uncultured bacterium
CCATTGTGGCCTAATCCTAAAAGGCAAAGATCTATAGGCCCTTCTTTATCCATAATGGAGTCCATTCTAGAACATTCCTCTTCTTGATTTTCAGGATTACTCAAACAACTAAAATACCTATCACTTCCAATTCTAAGAGGTTCCAACAGATATTTCCGAATAAAGAATTCACAGGTAGCAGGGTGATCCATGTCAAGCCCGCCCCACTCATCAAGTTTTAAAATTCTTAGCTTTTTAAAAATATCAGGATCTTTTTTAAAAGTCTCTCCAATAATCTGATAGGTTCTTGTGGGGGTATTCCCGGTTGCTGCACAAAGAAGTGCGTTTGGCTTGACCCTTAATTGGTCAACGACTATTTCAGCAGCCTGACGGCTCAGTGATTCATAATCCTCAGCGACAACAATCTGAATACTTCTGATTCTAGTATGTCCGATCAGTTCTAATCTTTTTTCCAAAGGTCATAAGGTTTATCTGCTGTTGTTTCAAATGGAAGCATAACCTTTTGGCCACTTCCAGCCGATGCATAAGCTGCAAAAATGGCTTCAAGTACTGCACGGCCATCTTCCCCTGTAACTTCAGGTTGCTTGTCATTTTTTACGCAATCCACGAAATGAGCCATTTCCTGCGGGAAACCATAGTTCCAAATTTCTTCAAACATGGTAAAACTCCATCCCACGGTATTACCGGCTTTCTCGACTGCATAACCAATTCCTTCAGCGCTGTAGGATAAGATTGAACTGCCCTGAAGCAAATCTGCATAGGCTTGTCCTTTTGTACCATGAACTTCTGCTTTATCATCCATCCCTCCCAATTTTGACCAACTCTCCTCTGCCATGGCAGTAACTCCATTTTCAAATTCCAAAATAATGATCGAATTGTCATCCCCCTTGGTTTTATCCTTATGGACAAGAGTACCCATTTGTGCATAAACAGATTTAATTTTGGGACGCCCGATCATCCACCTGAAAAACTCAATGCCATGGCAGCCCATATCCATGGTAACACCCCCTCCTGACCTGTTAACATCCCAGAAATGTGGTGCGTGGGGGCCATCGTGCTTTTCGGATTGTTTTAGAAAAACAGGATCGCCCAATGCCCCTTCATCCAGTAGTTCTTTTAATCTTACATATTTGGGTGTAAAACACAGCTCTTCGGCATACATCAGTTTGACATTGGCATTGGCACAGGCTTCAATCATTTGATCTGCTTCGGACAAATTCATGCAAAGAGGTTTTTCAACCACTACGTGTTTGCCTGCTTTTGCGGCAGCCACGGTAATCTCGCAATGATAGATATTGGGTGCCCCCAAAACTATCATATCAATTTCTTCCATTTCAAGCATTTTATTTACCTCGGTAAAGTGATGGGGAATATTGAACTTTGCAGCAAAATCCTTGGCATGGCCTTCTGTTGGTGAAGTCACAGCTACAATCTCTGCATCAGTTACTGTCTTAAATGCTTCTGCATGAATAGTTGAAATAAACTGTGATCCAACAATTCCCACTCCTATTTTATTGTCCATTATTTATCTTTTATTTATTAATTCTAGTGATAAGCCCATTCATCAAAAGATGAAATCAGCATGATCATAAATATCCTTTTTTAATTTCTGAGACTGCATAATTGACAGCCCTGGCAGTTAATGCCATATACAATATTGATGGGCTTTGATTACCTGTACTGGTCATACATGCTCCATCAGTAACAAATACATTTTTACAATGATGTAATTGATTCCATTTGTTCAATAATGATGTTTCAGGATCATTTCCCATTCTTATGCCGCCCATTTCATGAATATCCAATCCTGGTGGCTTTCTAATGTCACGTTTCTGAATATTTATACAACCTGCTTTTTCCAGCATTTCTGCACTTTGTGTCAAAAAGTCTTCAACCATTTTATCATCATTTTCATCATAATCTACTGAAGTAACCAACAATGGGATTCCCCAATCATCTTTTTTATCTTTACTTAACCATACTTGGTTGCTTTCCTTTGGTATTGTTTCACCCTGCATATACATATAAACCTGCCAATCCCCTGGCTCGGAAAGTGCTTCCTTGTACTCAGCCCCAATTTCAACCTGGGTATTTGCTTTATCATTTGTCGATCTATAAGCACCCATAAATGTGGTGAACCCACCTAAATAACCTGTTTCCTGTTTACCCAAGTTTCTATAATTTGCCAGTATGGGCTCAGAAGGTTTGCGCCCAAAATAATATTTATCCTTATATCCCTCCATGGTAGCATCCAGGAAACCTCGGTAATTATGAAAGGCTATATATTTTCCTAACAATCCATTATCGTTGCCAAGTCCGTTAGGGAATCGGTCAGACATGGAATTTAGTAAGATTAGGGTGCTGTTTAATGCGGAAGCATTGACAAAAATTATCTTAGCATAGTAGTCTATTTCCTCTTTTGTATTTTTATCGATTACCCTGACCCCGGATGCTTTGCCGTTTTTCTCATCATAAATAATAGAATGTACCACTGAAAATGGCCTAATGGTTAGGTTTCCGGTTTGTTCGGCCCACGGCAATGTGGAAGATACCGAGCTAAAATAACCTCCATATGGACAACCCCGCATACACATGTTCCTTGACATGCACATGCCCCTGCCCTGCTTTAGATGGATATCTTTGGGAGCTGTGAGTTGTGCCCACCTACCTTGCACCAAGAAACGATCCTTATAATTCTCACTGAAGCTCTTCTGAAGGTCTTCTTCTACACAATTAAACTCAAACGGAGGAAGAAATTCGCCATCCGGCATGGCTTCTATACCATCTTTGTTACCACAAACGCCCATAAACTCTTCAACATGAGAGTACCAGGGTGCAATATCATCATAGCGAATTGGCCAGTCTATTCCATACCCGAATTTGTTTGGTGCTTCAAACTCATAATTGCTCCATCGTTGACAGGCCCGACCCCAGGTAAGGGATTTGCCTCCAACTTGGTAACCCCGTATCCAATCAAAAGGTTTTTCCTGGATATAGGGGTGATCTTTGTCTTCAATAAAAAAATGGGCAGTATCCTCTCCAAAACCTGCCGACTTGCTTATCAATGGGTTTTCTTTAAGGAACTCCCTGGACATGTCCCCCCTGTATTTAAAGTCCCAAATATTCTTATTTGCGGTTGGGTAATCTTTCAGATGTTTAACATCCCTCCCTCTCTCTAACACCAGGGTTTTTAATCCATTGTCAGAGAGTTCTTTGGCTGCCCAACCTCCTGAAATACCAGATCCTATTACTATTGCGTCATAGGTATTTGATTGTATTTGCATCTAATCTTTGTTGTCTAGTTGATAAATATCGATCTGATTTTATATTATTGTTTTGCCTAATTTTTCCTCCAATTAAAATTTTTATATTGTTTTATCCAAATGGATTTAATGGAAATGAATTATTAGATCAAGTGTACATATTTATTAATACTGCTATTCAATGACCTAATGACTTTAAATGACCATCCTCAAATGACAGATTTTTTTTACCTTTAATCCATGCTAATTAATCCCAAAAAATGTGTTGCCTGTGGAAATTGTGTAGCGGTTTGTCCAATGGGTGCCATTTACGTTGATCCAGCCATTAACCGGGCAAAGATCAATGATGAGGCATGTGTAGAATGCGGGGCTTGTTACCGGGGAATGAGCACCGAGAACCTCAATCCAACTTTTGTACGATTAGTTAGAAGGATTGCAAAACTGTTTCGTTTCCGTTTTGAGCCGGAACCTGATGTTTGCCCAACCAATGCATTCGAGATGAATGATCTGGAGATGCCACGGCTGATCCGCCAGATTTTCTCTGATCCGGTTATCGAACACAAGACCACTGGGATCAAGGGCAGGGGAACAGAAGAAGTTAAAACCAACGATATCAGTTTACGTGTGGATACTGGTGAAGTCGGTTATACTGTTGAATTTGGCAGACCTGGTGTTGGAGTGACATTTTTTGAAATTCAGGAAATGACCCAGGCCTTGGCAGGGCATAATATTGCCTTCGAAAGAAATAACCCTATAACTCACTTGATGGCGGATGTCAATACCGGCACTCTTCGTTCAGACATCCTACAAGAAAAAATACTTTCTGCAATAGTCGAGATAAAAACCAACATTGATGAAGTTGAAGCAGTGCTGAAAGTAGTGCATGATGTAAACCAACGGATTGATACCGTTACCGCGGTCGGGGTTTCCACCCGTTGCGACCAGAATGGGGAGGACGATTTACTTGCTCCCATTCTGGAAGAACTTGGTTATTCTTATTCACGGGCAAAAACGAATATGGGACTTGGGCGTATTACTAATAAAATAGAATTGAAGAAAGCTGAAGATTTGAGCTTATGACCAACACCTTACACAGATATGGAAAAACAGAAAGTTTCAACGATGATTATATAATCTTTGCTATCCCTTCAATCGGTAAAAACGATGATGAATGCGTTCCCAAAATGCAGCAATTCCTAAAGATATGTGCAAAGCACGACCCCGTTAACATGGGAAATGGAACCCAGAGTGGTTTCGTACCTGAAAAGGGGCTGAATCCAACTGCCCACTGGAAACGCGATGTGAACCCGGATTGGGAGCAAGTGATTGAAGGAATTAAAAAACCTGGGACGGTAGCAGCTGTTTTTGCCAGTAAGGAGAAAGCACAGGCTTGTTTCCAGGAAGTCCTTGAAGCTGATTTTGGACTTTCCATTAACATTAGCACTTCTGTGAAAAATGCCAAGAAAGTTGGTGAAGGATGTAGTATTAAACGTCATAGTGTTGAATATGCCCTTGCCATTAATGATCCTCATGATCACCTCCCCAATTCACAAATTCTTGGCCTTTCTACCATGTGTGGTCATGGAATGGTTTCATTTAACATGGCTAGGAAAATGCTCGATATGGTCCGGGAAGGCCGACGTACCCCAGACCAGGCAGTTGCCACCTTAGTCCGGTTTTGCCCCTGTGGTGTATATAATCCCCACAGGGCGAAACGCCTTTTAGAAGCAGCATGCAAAGTCTCTAAATAAAAAATGCAAAACCACCTTCAAGCAAACCCTTTGGCGGGCATGCTCACATTTATCCGCCGAAGATTTATCATAGGCGGGCTCCAACTCTCACCCAATTTGTCAACATTATTAGCATAGGAATGCCAATTTGTCATACCCATTGTTTTGGCAAAGAATTTGACTATTTAGATTGATTCAATAATCCACAAATTACCATATGGACAAAGAAAAATTGGAGCAGGAAGAATTAGATCAAAAAGAAGCGGATCCAAAGGAAAATAATAACCAGAAATCAGATACGATTTCCGAAGAGGAGGTGGCCTCTAAAGAGGAGGAAGTGACGGAAGATGGGCAAGAAAAGGAGGAAGAAAAATCCCCTGAGGAGAAGCTGAAAGAAGAATTGGCCGAATCAAAGGATAAATTCCTAAGGCTTTACTCTGAGTTTGAAAATTATAGAAGAAGAACATCAAAAGAGCGGTTGGATCTTATACTAACATCAACTCAGGACCTGATGACAGCAATACTCCCTGTTTTGGATGATTTTTCCCGGGCTGAAAGTTCTTTTAACCAAGAGGGAAATAGCAAAGCACTGAAGGAAGGTGTAAATTTAATTGCTGCAAAATTTCAAAAAATTCTTGAGCAAAAAGGCCTAAAGGCCATGAAAGTAAAACAGGGACAGGTTTTCGATGCCGATATTCACGAAGCGATTTCACAGATTCCGGCCCCAAAAAAGAAACTAAAAGGCAAGATAGTTGACACAATTGAAGATGGATATTACCTGGGTGAAAAAGTAATCAGGTTTGCCAAAGTAGTTATAGGAACTTAAAAGAGATGTCTAAAAGAGATTATTATGACGTTTTAGGGGTTGATAAATCAGCCAGTACCGATGAGATAAAAAAATCTTACCGGAAAATGGCCCTGAAATATCACCCGGATAAAAGTCCTGGTGACAAGGCTGCAGAAGATAAGTTTAAAGATGCCGCGGAAGCCTACGAGGTTTTAAGCAATCCTGAAAAAAAACAACGGTACGATCAATTTGGTCATAGTGGCATGAACGGCGGTTTTGGCGGCGGCATGTCCATGGATGATATTTTCTCTCAATTTGGAGATATTTTCAGTGGTGGAAGCCCTTTTGAAAGCTTTTTTGGAGGGGGATCAGGAGGTTCAGGGAGAAGGGGGTCTAATTTAAGGATAAAATTAAAGCTCAATCTTAATGAGATAGCCCACGGTGCAGAGAAAAAAATCAAGGTAAAAAGAATGGTGCTTGCCGATGGGGTAACATTTAACCCTTGTACAACTTGTCATGGCAATGGGCAGGTTCGCAAAGTAGTTAATACCATGCTTGGTCAAATGGTTTCAACCGCAACCTGTCCTGCATGCAGAGGCAACGGAAAAACTATCGATCATAGACCACCGGGAGCCGATATCAATGGCCTTCAACAAGTTGAGGAAATCATTCCCATTAAAGTGCCCACTGGAGTTGGAGGGGGTATGCAATTGTCGATGACGGGAAAAGGCAACGAACCTCCTAATGGAGGAACTCCCGGGGATTTGTTGATCGTGATTGAAGAAATGGAAGATGACCAACTCAAAAGAGATGGCAACAATATCATTTATGATCTATATATTAGTTTTATTGATGCTGCTTTGGGCACATCAGTGGAAGTGCCTACAATAGACGGAAAGGTCAAAATAAAAATTGAACCGGGAACACAAAGCGGGAAAGTACTAAGATTAAGAGGCAAAGGTGTAAAAGACATCAATCATTACAGTAAAGGGGATCAATTGATCCATGTCAATCTCTGGACTCCGAAAAACCTTTCCCCGGAAGAGAAAGCTAAACTCGAAAGTTTTAGAAATTCGCCAAATTTTGAACCAAAACCCGGAAAAAACGATAAGGGATTCTTTGAAAGAATGAAGGAATATTTCAATTGATTACCAAATCCTACAAAAAAGGGCAACTCATCGGATAAAATTCCGTAATTATTAGCATGCGGCGATACTTAATTTTATTAAGTGTTGGATTATTGTGTTCAATCCAGCTATTTTCTCAAGTCAAAAAACATTTTTCTATTGATAATGGTGACTTTAAGAAAGTAAAGCTTTCTTTCTCTCTTCCATCAGGAACTTGTTACATCTCACCAAAAGATACACCTCAACCTCTTAATGTTTACTCTAATTTAGACATCGAAAACTTTGAATATAAATTTGTTAAGGAAATTTCCAATGGGATTTATTACGTGGATCTGGATTTAAGGGAAAAAGGCAGTGATGATTATAGCCAGTCCATTTCATATAAACTATTTAAGAAATCCGAAGCCACAGATGATCAAATCTGGAAACTGTTTTTATCAAAACAGACATCATATGACCTCAATTTGGAATTTGGAATTGGAGATTCTTTCGTGGATCTTTCAGGATTGGCACTGGAGAGACTAAATATTCAAACCGGTAGTGCCAATGTAAAAGTCGGATTTCTTTCAGGTGGTGAGAACAGGGCCAAGATGGACACTTTTAAAGTTAAGGTTGACCTTGGAACATTAGAGGTACGAAGGGTAGGCAGGTCAAATGCCAGGCATGTTTTTGCCAATGTAGGATTTGGGAATTTGTTTCTTGATTTTAGTGAAGGTACAGAATCCCGTTGTGATGTAAAAGCAAGCGTTGGCGCAGGCGACTTGGTGATTGCCATTCCAACCGATCACACTCCTGTTTTGGTAAAGGTGAGAAGTTCAATGCTTTGCCAGGTAAAATTAGCTTCATCCTTTGAAGAGATCGAAGAAGACATTTATGTGAACGAATATTATAACCCTGAAGCAAGTAATTTACTTACGTTTAAAGTGGATGCTTCAATGGGCAACATTATTTTCAAGGAGAAATAATTCACCAAGTTTAATTTACACTTAAGTATCAGTTACACCATTTAAAATTTCCCTTCTCCTAATAGGATATTTCTTCTTACTTTTATCAATTAGAAATGTCAATGAAATAAACCTTGGAGTTTAGTCATTATTATCAACCTTAAAAAATACAGAATTGGAAGTTCTCGAAATCCGGAACGTTACGAAAAATTATGCTGAACACAAGGCATTAAGCGACATCAACCTTACAATTCCAAAGCAGTCAATATTTGGTTTGCTGGGGCCAAATGGAGCCGGTAAAACCACCCTGATCCGGATCATCAATCAAATTATTGCCGCGGATCAGGGAGAAATATTGATCAAAGGGGAGAAATTACATCCCGATCATATAGGGATTATTGGTTATCTCCCTGAAGAAAGAGGCCTCTATAAAAAAATGAAAGTTGGAGATCATTTACTCTACTTTGCTCAATTAAAAGGATTATCGAAATCGGAGACCATGTCAAGACTAAAAACCTGGTTCAGGAAATTTGACATTGCAGATTGGTGGGGGAAAAAGGTTGAAGACCTTTCCAAAGGTATGCAGCAAAAGATCCAATTTATTGGGACAGTGATTCATGAGCCAGAAATAATCATTCTCGATGAGCCTTTTTCTGGATTTGACCCTATAAACGTGAACATCATTATAGCTGAGATCCTTGAGTTACGGGACAAAGGCAGCACTATATTATTTTCAACCCATAGGATGGATTCGGTTGAAGAATTGTGCGATCATATTGCCTTGATAAACAAATCTGAAAAAATACTTGATGGCACCAAGAAGCAAATTAAGGAGGATTTTAGATCTAACACCTTTCTGGTCAATCACCAAGGAGACCTGGGTCAACTCGAACCTGGCTTTGAACTCCTAGAAAAAGAATCTATCGAAGATAATTTATTCAAGTCCACTATCCAGGTACTTGACGGAGAAAACCCAAATAAACTATTGCAATCGTTGATCAATGTCACACAGGTATATAGTTTCATGGAAAAAGTCCCCTCCATGAACGACATCTTTATTGCTAAAGTAAACGAAGGGAATAATGAATAAGACATTTCTGATCATAAGACGGGAATACGTGAGCCGAGTCCAAAAACGGTCTTTTATCCTGATGACTATTCTCACACCTGTGATATTCGCCGGTATCTATGCAATTGGTATTTATTTTGCGATCAAACCCGGTAAAGAAAAAATTATACAAGTGGTTGATGAAAGCGGATTATTTGAAAATAAATTCTCCAATACATCATCTATTACCTTTGAATATACATCATCCAACATAGAGGAATCTAAAAATGCTGTTAAAGATGGAACATTTTCAGGGGCATTATTGATTCCCGATCTGGATCTTGAAAAGCCTGAGGGAATTATACTTTATTCAAGCGAAGCCCTGGGAATAGGGATCGAGAATGCAATTAAAAGGACTATCAAAAATGAAATCGAGAATATAAAACTGGCTAACGCCGGAATTGATAAATCTGTCCTGGAATCCATCAAAACCAATGTTGCATTGCAAGCCCTCAACCTTTCCGGCGATGAGGAAAAAGAGAGCAATTCTGCCCTGGCTTCAGGTATCGGGATGTTTAGTGGATTCCTGATCTACATTTTCCTTTTTGTTTACGGTGCCCAGGTGATGCGTGGTGTGATGCAAGAAAAGACAAGCAGGGTGGTTGAAATCATAATTTCTTCTGTAAAGCCCATACAATTGATGACCGGGAAAATACTGGGGATTGCTGCCGTGGGACTTACACAATTTATAATTTGGGTAGTCATAACAGTATTCTTGTGGACCGTTATTACGCCTTTGGTGGTTGGCGACACTTTTGACAAGGATCAGATAGCAAAAATAGAAAATGTTCAGGCCGGGACAAACCCCGATGAGGGTGCTGAAATGATCGCTAACATAAATAGTGCAATGGATAAAATAAATATTCCTTTAATATTGGGACTGTTCGTGTTCTATTTTCTAGGTGGCTATTTGTTCTATGCTGCCTTTTTTGCCATGATAGGTGCCGCCGTAGACAGCGAGGCTGATACACAGCAATTCATGTTACCGATAATGATGCCAATTATCTTTTCTTTTATAATGTATGGAGCAGTGATCAATGATCCTAACGGCGAAATAGCATTCTGGCTTTCGATGATCCCATTCACATCACCCATTATCATGATGATCAGGATACCTTTTGAGATACCAGGTTGGCAAATCGTATTATCAATGTTATTCATGATTGGTGGTTTCATATTTACCACCTGGATGGCGGGCAGGGTTTACAGGGTCGGCATTCTAATGCACGGCACTAAAGTCAATTATAAAACCCTTGCCAAATGGTTTATGATGAAAAATTAATTTATTCAAGCTAAATTGGTTAAAATTCCAAACACCCTTCTTATTAAGATCAGTGGTTATTTTCTCTTTTTTATGTAAAATAAGTACTTTAATCCTCTTGATAAAGTAATAGTATGGCCAAACCGTTTACAGAATTAGAAAATATTACTTTTTACCAAAGTAAACCAACGCTCAAATGGATTGTCCTAGGGGTATCACTGATCATAAGTATCAGCTCTATTTACTATACTAACATCCTGGTTGAAGACCTGAAAGAAACAGAAAAGAGATTCATCAACCTATTTGCCAAAAGCCTGGAAAATACAATAAACTCAGACGATGGAAACATAAACTTCATCACGCAGGAAATACTTTTTCCAAACAAGTCAATCCCCTTGATACTCACTGATGAAAACGGAAATATTTACTCGTCAAAAAATGTAGACCTGCCTTCCAGTTGGACAGAAGAACGCGAAGATGCGTACTTGAGAAACAGAATTGATGTCATGAAGGCACTTTATGATCCGTTGACCATAGAAGGCAGGGATCCCGTAACTGGAGAAGTGTACTGGATCCAGTATCTATACTATGAAAATTCCTTCCTTCTTACACAATTGAGTTATTACCCATATGTTCAATTATCCGTAATTGCCATTTTTGGGATCATAGCTTATCTGGCCTTTAGTTCTTCAAAAACTGCTGAACAAAATAGGGTTTGGGTTGGTATGGCAAAAGAAACAGCCCATCAATTGGGTACCCCGTTGTCATCGTTAATGGCATGGTTAGAGCATATGAAGATAGACCCCAAGTTCAAAGACCATCCAATGTTAGGAGAATTAAATAAAGATATAGAAAAGTTGGAGATGATTACCGAGAGGTTCTCCAATATTGGATCGGTGCCGGTTTTGAAGGAAGAGAATGTTACAAACTTGATCCAATCCCTGGCCAATTATTTACGATCAAGGATCTCTTCCAAAGTAAACATAAACATCAATTCAATTTCAGATAACATAACAGCAAAAATCAATGCACCCCTATTTGAATGGGTAATTGAAAACCTGTGTAAAAATGCTGTGGATGCGATGAGCGGGGTAGGCAGCTTGAACATAAAGATCATGAGGGGCAGTGACCATAAAGTATTTATTGATATTTCGGATAATGGTAAAGGAATCCCTAAATCAAAAATCAAGCAAGTGTTTCATCCTGGATATACCACTAAAAAAAGGGGCTGGGGACTGGGGCTTACACTGGTAAAAAGGATCATTGAAAATTATCATGAAGGAAGAATATTTGTTAAATCTTCAGACCTCGATCAGGGCACTACATTCCGCATTGTTTTAAGCTCCAAAATTTGACCTATTAAGTCCGATAATATAACCCGCTACTTTTGGTTTGATATCTATAAAGCTTACTTTTGCACTCTGAAAATCCAGGGTTGGTTGACAAAAGTTAAAACTATAAAATGGCAAATATTGGTAAAGTTACTCAGGTTATCGGGCCTGTGGTAGACGTAAGTTTCGACACCGAAGGAGCTAAAGTTCCAAACATTCTCGATTCACTGGAGGTTACCCGTCTGGATGGTCAAAAAGTAGTCCTCGAATGTCAACAACATCTTGGGGAAGACAGGGTAAGGACCATTGCCATGGACAGTACCGAAGGGATGGTCAGGGGGATGGAAGTTGTAGATACAGGCACACCGATAAAAATGCCAGTTGGCGAAGGCATAAGGGGACGGCTTTTTAACGTGGTTGGACAAACCATTGATGGTATTGGGGATCCCGAAACAACGGAGGGATTGCCAATCCACAGACCAGCCCCAAAGTTTGAAGATCTATCCACTTCATCTGAAGTATTATTTACCGGTATTAAGGTAATTGATTTACTTGAACCTTATGCCAAAGGAGGAAAAATTGGATTGTTTGGAGGTGCTGGTGTTGGCAAAACCGTAATCATCATGGAATTGATAAACAACATTGCCAAAGCATACTCTGGACTATCAGTATTTGCTGGCGTGGGTGAAAGGACAAGGGAAGGAAATGACCTTCTGCGGGAAATGATCGAGTCCGGTGTTATTAAATACGGTGATGAATTCCAAAAATCCATGGAAGAAGGAGGCTGGGACCTGAGTAAAGTTGACAAAAAAGCATTGGCCAAATCACAGGCCACACTGGTATTCGGACAGATGAACGAACCTCCAGGTGCACGGGCAAGAGTAGCACTCTCCGGGTTAACAGTGGCGGAGTACTTCAGGGATGGGGATGGTAGCGGCCAGGGCCGCGATATCCTGTTTTTTATGGATAATATATTCAGGTTCACTCAAGCTGGCTCCGAAGTATCTGCACTCTTGGGCAGAATGCCCTCCGCGGTAGGGTATCAACCTACATTGGCAACCGAAATGGGTGCGATGCAGGAAAGGATCACCTCCACGAAACATGGATCGATTACTTCTGTGCAAGCAGTTTACGTTCCAGCGGATGACCTGACAGACCCGGCTCCGGCTACAACATTTGCCCACCTTGATGCCACCACCGTACTATCCAGAAAAATAGCAGAACTTGGCATTTACCCAGCGGTGGATCCACTGGATTCCACCTCAAGGATTCTTAATGCAGAGGTGCTTGGGGATGAACATTACAACACGGCTCAAAGGGTTAAAGAGATTTTGCAGCGATACAAAGAACTACAAGACATAATTGCCATCCTTGGAATGGATGAACTTTCCGATGAGGATAAAGAGGTGGTGCACAGGGCCAGAAGGGTACAAAGATATTTGTCCCAACCATTTTTTGTTGCAGAAGCATTTACAGGCACTCCCGGTGTTTTGGTTGATATAAAAGATACCATAAAAGGCTTTAACATGATTATGGACGGCGAACTGGATCACTTACCGGAAACTGCCTTTAACCTGGTGGGGGACATTGAAAGTGCTATTGCCAAGGGAGAGAAACTGATGGCAGAAGCTCAACAAAACTAGTATTATGCAACTGGAGATTTTTACACCTGATAAAACTGTATTTCAAGGAGAAGTTGTTTCCGCTACTTTTCCCGGCAGTGATGGCTCATTCCAGGTATTGAATAACCATGCGGCAATGGTAAGTGCCTTAGGAAAGGGAACTCTCAAGTACCTGGACAAGGAGGAGGTGGAAACCGAACATGAAATTGAGGGAGGTGTTGTAGAAGTATTGCATAATAAAGTGATCGTGTTGGCAGAAAGACTTATCGAGGATTAATTTAGATCTATCTCACACTCACACTTTTACTTCCTTCCTGTCATCCTCTTCACAAACCTCTTTTCAAACTCCCAAAAAAACTTGAATTGTCCAAAAACCAATCCGTAGAATAACAGAATTAAGTTATATATAGGCAAGATAAAAATATAGTAAAGCACGGTGAAGATAGTACTTTCTTTGAACGAAGG
>CBDVAV010000042.1:0-13638 GCA_965372055.1 uncultured bacterium
GTGGAACTAAAAGCAATATTTATTGTTAATTCCAGTTGTTTTGCCCAATTTTTCAATCAGAGTGTCAATCAGAATTGTATTTTTATTATTTGTAATCGTATTTTATTCCTTCAACAATTCACAAACTTCAATTATAACCACATCTCCCTACCCTTTCCCTTAAAAGATGTTGACTTTTTCTTGATTGGCCCCGTTTCGATTTAACCTTTACGGATAAATTATTCCTTACTACCTTTGTACAATATAACAGCCAGTTTGATAACCTGAATATTAACACTAGGTTCCAATGGAGGTTTAAACCGGTATCCGATCTATTTATAGTTTACACCGATAATTACTTCCCTGAAATACTAAAAGTTAAAAACCGGGCCCTGGTGGTGAAATTATCTTATTGGTTTAACCTATAAATAGTCTATGGCATTTAGTTTTTTTAAGAAGAAAGAACAAGAAGCAACTCCAGGAGAACATTATTATACGCTGACAGTAAAGGAAATTGTTAAGGAAACTGCTGATGCGATCACTATTGTTTTTGATCAGCCAGAACCGCCAATTAGCTACCAGTCCGGTCAGTTTCTTACCTTGATTTTAAATGTAGATGGCAAAGCAGTAAGAAGGGCCTACTCGCTTTGCACCTCCCCTCATGTAGACAAAGATCTTGCAGTAACAGTTAAACGTGTAGTGAATGGTCTGGTATCAAACCACTTGAATGACCTTTCAATACCAGGGGATAAGATAAAGATCATGGAACCCATGGGGACTTTTACCACCGAGTTTTCCAAAGATAGAAAACGGCACATTGTAATGTTTGGTGGTGGAAGCGGCATCACTCCTTTGATGTCGCTTATTAAATCAACAATTCATGCTGAGCCTGAAAGCATTGCAACCTTGATCTATGCCAACAGGAATATAGAATCCATTATTTTCAAAGATCAACTTGATAAATTGCAAAATGATTATGAGGGTCGTTTTCGGGTGATCTATATCCTGGATGATGCCCCCCTCCATTGGCAAGGCCATTCTGGTTTATTGAATCATGAAATGCTCAATAAACTGTTTGAAAGGATACCTAACTGGGGATTGGACCGATCGGTTTACCTGATGTGTGGCCCCGAGGGGATGATGAACAATGTACAATCCCTTCTTGATGAACAAAATATTCCCTCGGATAAGATATTTAAAGAAAGCTTTGTTGTCGGTACCATAGGAAAAAGTGAAAAGCAGAAAGAAACCGGAGAGATACAAACCCAGGAGGTTACAGTGGTTTATGATGGGGAGGAGTATAATTATACAGTCAAACCTGATAGTACAATCCTGCTAACTGCCCTGGATCAGGATATAGATCTTCCTTTTTCGTGTCAAAGTGGCCTCTGTACCGCTTGTCGTGGAAAGCTAATTTCAGGCAAAGTAAAAATGGATGAAGAAGAGGGGCTTTCTGAATCTGAAATAAAGCAAGGCTATGTATTGCTTTGTGTTGGACATCCCCTCACCGATGATGTTAAAATTGAAATTGGATAATCATCAAACCATATTTAAATAATCCCTAAATGAACGATGTATTGCAATTGCCCCAGAAGAAAGTACGCGGGTTTATTCCAGAAGATTTTAAGGTAACTAAATGGAATGAAATTGAACCGTTTTTCAATGATCTCTTGAACAGGGAGATCAGTTCCAAAGAAAAATTGGAAAAGTGGTTCCTTGATAGAAGTGAACTTGAGGCAATTCTTTCTGAAGACATGGCATGGCGTTATATCCGTATGACCTGCGATACTGAAGATGAGGAACTGAGGGAAAAATACATCTATTTTGTTCAGGAAATCCAGCCGAAAATTGCCCCATTGTCCAATAAGCTAAATGAAAGTGCACTTCAAAACAGCTACCTTGACCAACTTAACCACACGGGATATGATATCATGATCAGGGGTTTGAAGAAAGAGTTCGAGATATTTAGGGAGGAAAATATCCCCCTCTTCACCGAATTGCAAACAGAATCCCAGAAATACGGACAGATATCGGGTGCCATGACCGTGGACATAGATGGTAAAGAAATGACACTCCAACAGGCGGCAGTACTTTTGCAATCAACTGATCGCGAACTGAGAGAGGAAGTCTATAATAAAATCAGTAACCGGCGGTTGAAAGATAATGCTACACTTAATCAACTTTACTCTAAATTAATCTCCCTTAGACACCAGGTTGGCAAAAATGCAGACTTTGACAATTACAGGGACTACATGTTTGATGCCATGGGCCGATTCGACTATACACCCCAGGATTGTTTTGCTTTTCACCAGTCGGTAGCTACCGAAGTGGTGCCTCTTTTGGATGATTTGTCTGGCAAAAGAAAAGAAACCATGGGATTGGATATTTTAAGGCCTTGGGACAAAGCTGTTGATCCAAGCGGGAAGCCAGCCTTGAAACCATTTAACAATAGCGAAGAGTTAGTGGATCGAACAATAGAGTGTTTTAAACGATTGGATCCTTTCTTGGGTGATTGCTTGTCTATTATGAGGGAGATGGGCCACCTTGACCTTGATTCCAGGAAAGGCAAAGCACCCGGTGGATATAATTATCCCTTGGCAGAAACCGGTGTCCCGTTCATCTTCATGAATGCTACTTCTACCCTGCGGGATATGGTCACTATACTTCATGAAGGAGGCCACGCAGTACATTCATTCCTTACTAGGGACTTAGAGCTAAATGAGTTTAAAAACACCCCATCTGAAGTAGCAGAACTGGCCTCCATGTCGATGGAACTGATTTCCATGGATCATTGGGATTTGTTTTTTAACGATGAGGAGGAATTGAAGCGTGCTAAACGCGAACACTTGGAGCAGATCATTGAAACATTGCCCTGGGTGGCAACCATCGACAAGTTCCAACATTGGATTTATGAAAACCCTGATCATTCACTGGAAGAACGCAAAGTATCATGGAATGAAATCTTTAATACTTTCAGTGACAATATTACCGATTGGTCCAAGCTTGAAGAGAACAAAGATTATCTCTGGCAAAAACAATTGCATTTATACGAAGTACCCTTTTACTACATTGAGTACGGTATGGCTCAACTGGGGGCAATTGCTATCTGGAAGAACTTTAAAGAAAACCCATCCAAAGGACTCGAAGGCTATATCAATGCATTAAAACTAGGCTATACCAAAACAATCCCAGAGGTTTATGCAGCTGCCAATATTAAGTTTGACTTTAGTAAAGAGTATATTAATGAATTGATCAGTTTGGTGAAAGTCGAATTAAGCACGCTCTAGAATTTCTGGAAATTTATAGCTTCAATTCCTGATTATCAATATATATACCACACCAATCAGTTACCTCAATTTCATTATTATCTAATAAAAAAAGATTATAAAATTTGGATAATTCTATAGTTGTGACGAATTTTTGGTTAAAATAATAAACTAAACCCTTGAAATTCTTCAATGATACATCGCTGATGATCTCCAATTTGTTTCATTATTTCTTGAAATCATGGGCATTACCTTGGCATTTATTGAAATAAAATCCCCTAAATCTGCCATTCAAATTCAAACTTGGATTAATGATTTTGAGGTTCATATAAATGATTTGGGCCATCGTATAACAAGAAGTAAGCGATCACAAGAAGTAATTACTGTTTTTGTAATCTTACTTTTTCTTGCAGTAATACCAGCCCTATGGGGATTATTTGTATTGCCTACAGCAGTATGGATTTTTTTCTTCTTCGTGGCAGCCATTATAGTATTTATTATAGGGCTACATTTATTAGTGCAGTTCATTCGCTCACTAAATACTTTTTCTAATGGGAAGGCCATTGGTTCATTAGGTGTTTGCCTTACCAGTTTGGGTATTATGGGGGAACTTTATCAAATAATAAATATATGGCTTGGGTAAGGTATAGTCAAAAAGCCGCACTTCACAGAAAATAAATGTGCGGATATCACATTAACAATTATCTCATTTTTATTTATTATTTTATGTCCTTGATAATCAGGGCCACTTTCATTGAAAAATAAAATCAATTTCAATCAGTTACTATGGATAGAATTAACGAGACTATAACCGAAGCAAGAGACTTATTAAATTCCCAAGATTTCGGGGTTTTATCTACAATATCTGTCAAATTAAAAGGTATTCCTTTTGGATCAGTCGTCCCATACTGTGTAGATAAAGAAGGACAGCCAGTGGTTTTGATATCCCAAATAGCAGAGCATACACATAACATTATCTCTAATCAAAAGGCTTCCATCACAATATTGATGCATGATCAAGTGGATATTCAATCGAAGGCAAGAATTACAATATCAGGAAATATGGAGCCAGTCAATGATCAAGAAACTGAAGATAAATACCATCGTTATTTTCCGAATTCCATAGATTATAACACAGTCCATGATTTTAGTTTCTATAAATTGAAACTTCTATCAATCAGATACATCGGGGGTTTTGGAAATATACATTGGATAGAAGCGAATGACTTCCTTTTGAATAACCCATTTTTTGGGGATGATGAAATCCGAATCATTGAGCATATGAATAAGGATCATATGAAGGCCTTGAATTTATATTGTGAGAATTACAAGCAGATAGATGTCAAAAAGGAGGATGATTTGAGAATGGTTGGAGTTGACAGTTATGGTTTTGATTTATTGCATAACCTAAAAAAGATAAGATTTACCTTTAATCGCACAATTAATACCTTGGTTGAAGCAAGGGAAGTGATGGTACAAATGTCCAAATCGTAATATGCTTTCCACAAACCTTTAAGAATCCAATTTATACTACCTCTAACAAGGGCAGTTATAGATACTGATTCGTACAAAGATCTTTATATATATCTAAATCAAATATCAAGATAAAAAAAGAGGCTTTTCCTGCGAAAAGCCTCTTTTTTTATACTGTGGTCAATGGGCTATTTATCCAGCCTGTGTCTCATTTTAAATTCCTGATAAACTTCATCGAAGTAGTCAACATCAGGGGACAGTTCCACGGCTTTCATATATTGGGTAAGAGCATCGATAATCATACTTTTTTGCTCATAGAATTCTGCCAAAATCAAGCTGTTCAAAGAGTTTGTTTCGTTACCAATATGTGCTGTTAACTCTTCCATCTCAGATTTTATTTCGCTTGCTTCATCTCCACTGAGTTTTTTTATTCCATAATCCCCAGAACCGATATTCTCGTTATCAGATTGCTTAATATTAATAATAACAAGGCTTTCGTTGGCAAACTTTTCATCCTTGAGGTCAAGCATAATTTTAGAACCTTCAACTTTTGAACTGTAAATCACCTCATCAAACATATTTTTCACTGTTACATCGTAAGATTTTCCTTCTTCGCCATCCCACATAATTAAAGCTTCATCACCAAAAACTTCAGCCGAAGGGGGCATTAACAACTTTATGGCAGACGTGCCTGTAGCCCTCTCTACCGCTCCAGTAACACTAGCGTACTTCCTTCGGTTTTCCTCCCGCGTTTCAGAGGTCATTTTACTCATTACAAAATCAGCATACTTTGAAGCTACACTGGATTGGCCCGAACCAATTTTCGCCGATAGATCATCCACTTTATACTCCCCGGTTTCTTTTAGCTCCAGGGTCCTTCCAGTGGCATGTACTAATCCCAAATAGCCATTTTCATCCAACTTCAGTGCATCGCCCTTATTTAGTCTGGCCCCTGTTTTCAACGTCGACCAATCGGATGACCCTGTTTTAACAGAATTGGACCCCTTATTGGCAAGCACCCTGAAAACATAATCCTGGGATAATGTTGGTAAGCTAATTAATACAGTGCAAGTAATTAGCAGGATTTTGGCTGTTCTGGTAAATCTCATATTCTTTGATTTTAATTTGTGTAATTATTTATACCTCTTTCTCTGTAATGGTAAACAGTTGCCTTCTTCTTTCGGCTTTAAATAAGTTTTTTATAACACCATAGTATACTTCCAGGGAATCCGCCGAAAACAAAATAGCTACAATTCCTATTGTCAAATTTAACTTAAAAGAATAGTAATGAAAAACCATAACAATTATAAATAGCAATAAAATTATTTCAACAAGTTGGATAATTTTGGTTAATCCATCATACCATTGAGGCAATTTTCTATAAATCATGGAAAAGAAAAACACATTTATAAAACACATCAACACTGCTAAAATAAATGCAGATGTATCTCCATTTTGATCAATATAGTCTTCGTTTAGAATCATGGAAACAATATTTGCATGCACAACCACCCCAAACATGTCCAGGTCAGCCCTGCCGGCATATTTAGCATTCAGGGGAGTAAAATACTTATCATCAAATGATCGGCTGTCTCCAAAATTTTCGCCAAGAAAACCCATCAGCACAATTTTACCCTCAATTAAATCCGGGGTAAAATTCTCGTCCAGTACATCATAAACATCTAAAGCGAAATATCTGGTGCCAAAATTACTGCGTCCAAAGTCCATTACATTGCCCCGGTAATTAATCACTTCCTCCTCAATTTCCCTACTTAATATCTTTTGTGCCTTTTCAGGAGCATAAATATCCGCCAATTTAAGAGCAAAGGCAGGCTCATTTCTGGTCGAACCCAACAGACTGTCAAACAATAATTCCTGAGGAAAAAAAGATCGACAGGTTTTGTACTTATTTTGATCCTGATTCGCCTCCTCTACTATTAGATTCACAGAGGCTGTTATAGCATGTTTGGCGAACATTTCATGAGATGTATATGAGCCTTGCCATATACCATTATCATCCGGTTCTGTTAATTTACTTCCGATTACCAGGTTTTCTACATTTGAAAAAGCCTCAGCTAACATCAAATCACCAAGGGTATCCTCCTTTAATGTCCTGAAAAAACCATCAAATCCAATTACTTTGGGGTTATATTTATTAATAATATTGACCTGCTCCATGATACCACGCCGGGGCAATAATCCAATATTAACGATAACAATATTGGTATCAGCAGGAGGTAACTCCCTAAGACTTGGATTGGAAAATACCTGGTCGGTGATTTCCATACCAGAAACTGCTTCTGAAATGGGATCGAGAAATTCAAAAATCGCCAAGAATTTTGCCGCAAAATACATCAAGGCGAAAATAAATATTGTTGCCAATATCGAGTCTAACCAAAGCTTCCCGTCTTTTAGTATCATATATCAATTATTGTTTTACAAGTTAAATTTAAGGAATTTATTTAATATCCTTTTGCATCCTCAAATTCAAATTACTGTTACATAACCGAAGTGAAATTTCTTTAAATTGCAGCAATGGATTTAATACCAAAGAAAAGACTATCCCTGGATCAATATTTTAATGGTGTCAAATCCGGGGATAAAATAATTCTTAGCCAGGCAATTACTTTAACAGAAAGTTCATTAACCTCGGATAGAAAATTGGCAGACGAACTGATGGCAAAATTGCTGCCCAGAACGGGCAATTCCATGCGCATAGGAATTACTGGTGTTCCAGGTGTTGGAAAAAGCACTTTTATAGAAACTTTGGGGAAACATATCACTTCCCAGGGCTTCAAGCTTGCGGTATTGGCTGTTGATCCAACCAGTAAAAAAACCAAAGGCAGTATTCTTGGAGATAAAACCAGAATGGAAAGCTTGGCCAATAATCCTGATGCATTTATCAGGCCCACGCCTACAAAAGAAAGTTTAGGAGGTGTTTCCGCCAACACCAGGGAAGCGGTTTTGTTGTGTGAAGCTGCGGGTTATAATATTATATTCATTGAAACAGTGGGGGTTGGTCAATCTGAGGTAATGGTCAAAGAGATGGTGGATTTCTTTCTATTATTGATGCTGGCGGGAGCAGGAGATGAACTGCAAGGGATTAAGAAAGGAATTGTGGAGATGGCTGATGCCATAGTAATTACTAAAGCTGATGGAGACAATATCAAAAGAACTCAACAAGCCCAGTCTCAATTTCAATCTGCATTACACCTGTTTATACCTAATTCACCAGAATGGATTCCCAAAGTATTAACCTGTTCCTCACTCAACGATGAAGGATTAACTGAGATCTGGAAACTGGTTGGGGAATATCAGCAAACGATGAAAAAAACCGGCTATTTTGAAGATAACAGAAAACTTCAAAAAGTGAATTGGATGCATCACGAAATAAAATCAAGACTGGAAAGCAATTTTTATGATCATCCCTTGACTGCAAAAAACCTTGCTTCAATTGAGAAAAAAGTGATAAGTGGAGAAATTTCTACTAGCCAAGCGGCTCAAAAATTACTATCAGCCTTTAATAATGAAAAGTAAACGCAATATTCTCAATCATATCTTTTTTATGAATGTATTGTTCATCCTATCGGGATGCGTAGAACAAGCTAACAGAAATGTGGAATTAAATTTATCAGAGAGTAAGAATGCAAGTATAAAACATGCGATTGGATTTGCAGTTCAATATTTCCCTGGCTTTAAATTAGTAGAAGTGAAAGAGCCATATAAAGATGCCAAAGAAAGCGCATTTTATCTCCTCCAATCTGAACCAGGGTCGATACCCGACTCATTGAGTCAAATCCCCGTAATCAAAATACCAATAAAAGAGATAGTATGTACTTCTACTACACACATCCCCTTTTTGGATCTATTGGAAGTAACCAGTACCCTAACTGGATTTCCAACCGGTGATTATATTTCTTCCCCTGTTGTTCGGAAGATGATAGAAAACGACCAGGTAGTAGAGCTAGGCGTGGATAATGCCCTTAATATTGAATTGCTACTGGATCTTAACCCTGAGTTGGTGATGGGATATTCACTAACCGGGAATATGAATTTATTTAATCAAATCGAATATGCTGGAATCCCATTCGTGTTAAATGCCGAATATCTGGAGGAAACTCCATTAGGACGGGCAGAGTGGATAAAATTTGTAGCATTGTTCTTTAACAAGGAAAAAAAAGCCGATTCAATATTTGACCAGATTGAGAATAAATATTTGGCAACCTTAGAGGCAGCTCGAAAAACCAGCTTTAAACCCACAGTAATCAGCGGCACTGTTTATGGCGATTTCTGGTATATGCCCGGCGGGAACAGCTGGGCTGCTAAATACTTTAAAGATGCCAACGCTGACTTTCTTTGGAAAGACAATAATTCGGAAGGCAGCCTCGAATTAAGCTTTGAGTCAGTGTATGACCAAGCCCACGATGTGGAGTATTGGATAGGTGTAGCCGATTTCCGATCCATTAAAAGTTTGATATCAATCGATCCCCGGTATTCGCAATTTGAGGCTTTACAAAATAATAATGTTTATACATATAATAAAAGGGTTATAGAAACAGGTGGCAATGATTTTTTTGAACAAGGAATTGCCAGGCCCGATATAGTGCTTCAGGACCTTGTTAAAATATTACACCCGGAAATCCTGCAAGGATACGAGTTGTACTTTTATAGAAAGTTAGATCCTTGAAATTTTATGGTTACAAGTGATGCATCCTTAACAAGGTCAAAACTCAAGGTGAGATTATTTCTCCTGTTCCCTCTGTTACTGGTAATTTTATTTTTATTGAATATTTCCCTGGGAAGCGTTCATATTCCCCTGGGTGATCTTATCAATATCACTTTGGGAGGGCAAGGTGAAAAAGCAACATGGTTCAATATAGTTTGGCAGTTTAGGGTTCCAAAAGCTTTGACAGCCATCCTGGCCGGGTTTGGATTGGCACTTGCCGGATTGCAAATGCAAACTTTATTTAGAAATCCACTGGCCGGCCCTTTTGTTCTTGGAATCACTTCTGGAGCAAGCCTGGGAGTTGCAATTTTAGTGATGGCAGGCAGCTTGATCGGAGGGATAATCAATTATTCTGGAATGAGCAGTTGGCTTCTGGTTTTAGCTGCTAGTGTTGGGGCAATGTTAGTGTTTTCCCTGGTGATGCTGGTATCTACCAAGATAAAAGACAGTATGACACTTTTGGTAGCTGGTTTAATGTTTGGAAGTGCAACAGGGGCAATGGTTGGCATCATGCAGTTTTTTGCCAGCGCAGAGCAAATCCAACTTTATTTAATATGGACTTTTGGTAGCCTGGGTGGATTAACCTGGGAAGAACTAAAGGTATTTTCCATCGTGATTATTTTAGGCCTGGCCCTGGTGGTCACTCTCATGAAGCCTCTAAACGCATTGTTATTAGGGGAAGAATATGCCCAAAGTATGGGCATACCGATTAAAAAAAGCCGGATATTTATTATCCTCAGTACCAGCCTATTGGCAGGTAGTATCACCGCATTTTGTGGTCCAATCGCATTTATAGGAATCGCCGTCCCCCATTTAACCAGATTGATTATAAATACTTCTGATCATAAAATCCTACTGCCCGCGGTAGGTTTGACAGGTGCGGCCTTACTGTTAATTTGTGATACCATCGCACAATTGCCGGGAAGCCAATATATCCTGCCCATTAATGCTGTTACATCCCTGGTAGGTGCCCCGGTGATAATTTGGATTATCTTGAAAAAGAAGAACCTCAGTAAATCTTTTGCCGGTTGATTTCACGGTATCCCATATCGTCAAAAACTTCAAAACCTGTAATACAGACAAAAGGGCTTTCTGCAGGATACATTGTTTCAGGTAGAAAAAGATTTATTCTGGAAGATATATCAATAGAACTGCAGGCCGGAAAGCTCATCAGCTTCATGGGGCCTAATGGCAGTGGCAAGTCAACTCTTCTCAGGACATTATCGGGAATTCAAAAACCTTTAAAAGGAAGTATTTTAATCAACCAAAAAGAAATCTCGGAAATCACTTCCCATGAGATGGCCAAAAGCATTAGCCTGGTGCTTACAAAAAATATTGTACCTGGTAATCTCAGTGTATCAGACCTGGTATACCTTGGAAGATACCCCTATGTGAGTTGGAGGATCAACTTTTCTGAAAATGATCATAATAAAGTAGAGTGGGCCATTGAAAAATCAAGAATTACCGACCTGCTTGACTATAAGGCTTATGAACTTAGTGACGGTCAGTTCCAGAAGGTGATGATAGCCAGGGCACTTGCCCAAGACGGGAAAATTATGATCCTCGATGAGCCAAATGCTCACCTTGACCTGAATAACAGAGTGGAAATCATGAATCTTTTAAGGGATCTGGCACACTCCACCGGTAAGGCGGTGTTGCTTGCAACACATGAACTGGATCTAGCCCTGCAAACTTCAGATTGTCTATGGTTGTTAAGCAAAGACGGGCAATTGTCCCAGGGCATACCTGAGGACATGGTACTCTCGGGGGCGATAGATAGAGTATTTGAATTCAAAGGATATGACCTGAAAACCGGGAAGATACAATCCATCGCTACCCGCCAAAAAATAGACCTCCAGGGAGAAGGCCATGCTTTATTATGGACTAAAAATGCCTTGGAAAGAAATGGTTATAGTATTAACAACGGAGCAGAGATTAATATTAAGGTAATTCATCAAGACGATAAATTGACCTGGAAAGTTGATTTCAGTGGGCAAAAACACGAAATACATTCCATCGAAGCAATGCTTTCCCTACTCGAAAGCCAAACCTAAATCCCTGCCATTTAGTTAGAGCCTTAAACTTTATCAATTAAGTTTACAGGATCATTAAGTATTCATGGATAAATGGAACATGTGGTCATAATTGGGAATGGAATCTCGGGCATCACCGCCGCCCGGCATATTAGGAAGATAAGTGATAAGAAAATTACCGTGATCTCATCAGAATCCGAGCATTTCTTTTCCAGAACAGCCTTGATGTACGTTTACATGGGCCATATGAAATTTGACCACATCAAACCATATGAAGATTGGTTTTGGAAAAAGAATGAAATTGATCTGGTATATAATCATGTAGCGCAAATTGACCCCGAAAATCGGACTCTTGAATTTGCTGATGGAAATTCCATGGAATTTGATGTGCTGATCATCGCCACGGGGTCAAAATCAAATAAATTCGGATGGCCCGGCCAAGACCTGAAAGGGGTACAGGGGCTTTATAGTTACCAAGACCTACAACAAATGGAGTCCAATACAACTGACATAAATAGGGCAGTAATTGTAGGCGGCGGGTTGATTGGCATTGAAATGGCCGAAATGTTAAAGTCCAGAAATATTCCGGTAACCTTCCTGGTGATGGAAGATGATTACTGGAGAAATATCCTGCCCAAAGAAGAGGCCAATCTAATTTCAAGGCATATCAGAGAACATGGGATTGATCTTAGATTGTCAACCCAACTTAAGGAAATATTAAGTAATGAAAATGGCTTGGTGAAAGCTATACTCACTGATAAGGATGTAATTATTGATTGCCAGTTTGTAGGATTAACAGTTGGGGTTTCCCCCAATATCGAGTTCGTGAAATCTTCAGGAATTGCCACTGCCAAAGGGGTTATGGTCAATGAATTCCTGGAAACCAACCATAGCGGGATTTATGCCATTGGGGATTGTGCTGAACAAAAGGTTTCCCTCCCCAGCCGTAACTCTGTAGAGCAGATTTGGTATACCGGAAGAATGATGGGAGAAACGGTGGCCCAGACCATTTGTGGAAACAGGACAGCTTATAATCCCGGCAACTGGTTTAATTCGGCAAAGTTTTTTGACATCGAATACCAGACTTATGGTAACATTTGGCCTGAATTGAAAGAGGGTGAAACGGACTTATATTGGGAACATCCGGAAGGCAAAAAATGCATCCATATAGTATTTAACAAATCTGATGATACAGTTTTAGGCATTAATTCTTTCGGGATCAGGATGAGACATGAAACCTGGGATCAATGGCTGGATGAAAAACGTGACATCACATATGTTCTGAAAAACCTGGGCAAGGCCAATTTCGATCCTGAATTTTTTGCCAAACACGAGCCCGATGTAATCAATGCTTTTAATAAAAAATTCCCGGAAAAAGCAATTGTCCCAAGTATCGTTTAAATATTGTAAATGAAAATTGTCAAACTAATTGGTCTACTATTATTTCTTTTCGGTTTTGGGGTATTCGTGGTTAGTTTCTTTTTGGCTGATTATACCCTTACAAAAGAGCAGCTTGAAAACACTATTGATGATAAAGACAAGTCCAAATTATTGTCCACTCATATATCATCGATGTTTCACAAACCATATAATTCCTCATTTGAGTTTGTTACGGCACTAAATTCGGCTTTTGATAATTTGAATAACAGTCAATTGAACAAATACGGTATTTCAGTTGATGAACTTAATAGTATGGTCGGGATAATTCCGCTGAATACCCCCTTCTCTTTGTCTAAACTATCAGAAGTTTATAATGACAGTTCCGAGATCCATATCTTCAAATTGAAAGCCTTATACGATTACGGCAGCTGGCTTGAAGGAAGTACTTTTTCCAGTACCGAAGAGCTTAAAAGCAATCTGCTTATTGTATCCGATAACATTAGCAAATACGCCATCATTAATAGTAAAGGACTTGATAAATACCAAGTAAAGGACTTGAAGTACAGGCTTGCCAGGGAATCCAGTTCAGGGCCAGTTAAAGACAATCCCCTATTGTTCATATTGTTGACATATGGTTTATGCATTTTGGGATCAATGTTTTATATCCTTCCAAAATTGAAAGATGGCCCTCCAGGAATCAAAAATAACGGCATATATTTCAATGCCATGAAAAACGTGGGTTGGCTTTGCATTTTGACCGGAACCTTTTTTATCTTTTTCT
>CBDVAV010000043.1:0-13637 GCA_965372055.1 uncultured bacterium
ATTTTTTTTCTTAACCTCCGACCTGAACAGGCTTCGTCGAACAGTATCTTCAATTGGCTTTAGCATTAAAAATATCAATAATTTTCCGACAAGAACCAATTCTGATGACCTGATAAAATATGATTCAATAATTGGGTCGACCAGCAGTTCGGAAACCACGAACAATATAATCGCTACCATTAATGTAATAGAAAGTGATTTTCGGCTGATTTTCGCCCTGGCAAGTTCATTAACTGTTTTACTAAGCTCCTTGTTTTTTTTCTCAACAATTACTTTCTGTCTCTCAATTTCTTCATTCTGTTCTTTCAGAAGTGCTTCATTATGTTTATTGATGGTGATATCAGACATTATCACGATATAGCTTTCTGGATTTAGCTCGTAGTCAAGAATAGGAGTTATGTTGATCAGTGCCCAAAGCTCATCTTTATGTTTTGTTTTAAGTTTGGTCTCTTCGTTTAAAGTATGATTTATGGATAAAGTTTTTAATATATAGTTCTTATCGGCAAGTTCAATGGTTTCATCACACATCAGCTTCTTAAACTCCAGTCCTTCCACTTCATCTGTGCGAAACCCCATCATCAAAGTAAATCCCTGGTTGATCCATTCAATCTTACTTTCCTTATCCATAATCACCACGCCATTGGAAGTCTTTGAGGCAATCATTGATAGTTTTTCCAGCTCTTTCTGAGCTGTTTTTATTGAAGATATATCACTGGTTATACCTAACAGCTTAACCGGCTTTTTATTTTCACCCAAGATTATTTTGAGGTCTGTCCGAACGTTTAATGTCTTGTCTGCAATGTTAATTTGATGCTCAAATGAATAATCCTCCTGTGAAATGAATGTTTTTTTTATAGCCCCGTTCAACTTATCCCTGCTGATTGGAGGCAGGCGATCATTGAATAACTTCATGTCAGGTTTCTGTTTTTCAGATATCTGCATTAACCTGAACATTGCATCAGACCAAATAACCTCCTTGGTTATAAGATCTAACTCCCAATGTGCTGACCATGATTTTTCCTTTGTTTGTTGAAGATGAGCCTCCAACTGTTTGTTCTGAAGTTCGAGCGATTTAATATTTGCGTTTAGCTCATTTACTTCATTCTCCAGATGCTCAATATGTAACGTTTTATCCGTATCCAAATCAAATATTATACTATTGACATCAAGCTGGCAATAATATCGGATGGCTCTGCCCTTTTAGTATGATCGGAATCTGCGAATGCAAAAACAATTTCTTGGTTAGGGTTAACCACGAAAGTTGCAGGAATTGAAAGGCTAGGTTCATGCTTTTCTTCCAATCCTAAATTTTCATTCATTTCTATTCCAAATCCTTCAAAAACCGAACCCAGTTCATCACTTATTTTATAACTAAGGCCATACAAGGATGCCACTTTATTGCCGGCATCAGATAATAGGGAATAAGAAAGTTCCAAACTATCTTTTGAAACAGTCTGGATGGTTATTGTTGATGGGGAAACCCCCACCAGACTAGCTTGATAACGCTGAAATTCCTTTAAAGATCTTTGCAGTGCTTTAAGTTCCAACTGGCAATATTCGCAAAAATTACCCCTGAAGAAATTCAAGATAACCGGCCCTTTTTGCAATAGGTCATCCAATAGTATTTCTTTCCCATTGTCATTGGGCAAAGAAAATGGTATGGCTTTCTGTCCGACTTTTGGGATAGGGGTATCAACTTTATTATTTTGTGCCAATTCAATTTGCAAATAATCATGCGATTGATAACCACCTTTTTTTTCCCTATTCTTGTCAAGTTCTGCTTGTAACGAGTTCATATTAATAGATTTATTAGGGATTTAGACTTTCCAGATTAAAAAGGTAATAAAAATTTTGAAATATCCTGTACTGGTTATAAGTAACTTTCATTTTGAAATTAAGACTTTTACATTCTTTTACTAAAATAAGTTCATGTCTATGATAGTATGCTTCCTAATTATTATTTCAGTTTGATAATTACTCATTGGTTTAATAGAATCAATGCAAAAGATTATACCTAATAAGTCCCTGGCACCGATAAACATTATATATATAAATTATTATTTGTATAATAATGTTTATTAAATATATATCGATATTTGGCAAATATAACAACCTATTATATTATTTTTGCAAAAAAAATATTCAAAAGATAGATTAATAATCATTATCTGTTTAAATGAATTAAATTAAAATTATAAAGAATGAATATATCAAATCCACAATTTAGAGCTACCATATTTATTATCTTGATTTCAGTAAGTGGGTGTATAACAGTAAAAAATAACACCTTATATAATAAACAACAATGGCAAGAATCTATAAAAGTGGGATCAATTATTAAAATAAAGACTGACTCAAAAACGGATTTCTCTTTGAAAGTAACCAAAATAGATAGCCAATATATATATGGTAAAGGCAAAGTCAATCAGCGTATAAAATATTTTATTCCATTTCAAGAGGATGCAGAAGCAAAATCCGTAACTATCAGTAATGTCAAAGTAGAAACCCTTGGAAAAATATCTGAAGTTGAACTTATTCCAAATAAGAGCTTTGAATTAGGATTAAAAGCCGGTTATTTATACTCAAATTGGTGGTACAATAAAAATGACCCAACCACAGGAGGGTATTTCAAGCCAGGTACATTAAAAGCTCCTGACATCCCAATATATGGTTGGCCTTATTTTTATAGGTATATAGATACGAATCCCAAATCAGGATACTTTTTGGGAATTACAGCGGGGTATTCTCTTAACAATATTTCCTTTGAAGCAGGATTGACATTTTCACAAAAAGGTGCCCGTTTCGAAAACAATGAGGAAGCTGCTGCTATTTTCACGTATATACCTGTAAAATATAAAGTCAACACTACCTTTTTTGATTTTCCTGTAATTGTCAAATATACTTTTTTTGACCCTATCTCTTTTGGACTTGGTTTTGTGTATTCAAAACATCTAAAAACCTCTGTAAAAGGATTTGATTCTCTTCTTAGAACCAGTTACATCGATAACGATTTTGCACTTATTTTTGCTTTTAGCATTAAAACATTTCAACGGTGGAATGTTAGTTTAGATTACGAATTGGGATTGCGATCTCTAAATAAAAAAAACACCCTACCAATCCAACAATTGACTGATATTTACAATCGAACCCTGAAAATATCTTTGGCGTATTCATTTTACTCTATTAATGGCTTTTAAGCTATTATTTATTGAAATCGAACTGATTACCATTCAATGTAAAATAAAAGTCATAGCTCATTAATCATAAAGCTAGATACTTCAATGACAAAAAATGACTAGTTCCATTATAATTGCAATAGAACGACACCAATTGACAGTACTACCATTGTATTATCTCCATCCCAAGCATCATCACCCTTTCAACACTTCCAGCACTTTTTCCTCGGTGAAAGGCATATGCTTCAGCCGCTTGCCCGTAAGTGATGCGAAGGCGTTGACAATTGCCCCGCCAATCATTGGCAAACCAGCTTCACCTACACCCGACGGGGCTTCATTGGATTTTATTAACTCTATGTCCAGCGTTTCGGGTGTATCTGTAATCCTGAGCAATGGGTAATTGTGGAAGTTTGATTGCTCAACCTCCCCGTTTTTGAAAGTTATGCATTCTCCAAAGGCACTGCTCATGCCAAAAAGGATTGCCCCTTCCATTTGTGCTTTGGTATTGTCTGGTTGTACCACAACCCCTGCATCCAGTGAGGCCCAGATATGATGCACTTTGATCTTTCCTTCCTTTTCATCTAAAGAAATCTCACATACACCTGCAAAGAGTGACCCGCTGCGTTCAGCAAATGCAATGCCCCTGGCCCGGCCTTCTTTTACAGGCTCGCCCCAGTTAGCCATTTTTGCTGCTGTATCGAGTACTTTTAGTGCCCTGGGCGAATCTTTCATCAGCTTTTGCCTGAATTTATAAGGGTCCTCCTTCCTGTCACTGGCGATTTCATCTATAAATGCTTCAATAGCAAATTTATTGGGGCCATGTCCTACTGCCCTCCAGTGTTTGGTTCTGACTCCATGGTCAATTGACCTTACTTCAATCTGTTGGTTTGGAATGGAGTAAAATGGAATTCTGGCACCCGAGCCAAGCAATCCACCTCCTGTACCAATTACATAATGTTTCCACCCGATTACATTCCCGGCATTGTCAACAGAAGCTTCGAGATGCTGTAAACATTGGGGACGGAATGCCCCGTATTGCATATCATCTTCACGCGTCCATATCAATTTCAATGGCTTTTTAACTGCCTTGGCCAAAAAAGCTGCTTCTTCAACATTATCTGTCAATGACCTTCTTCCAAATCCTCCACCTAAATAACAGGGATGAAAGTTGATTTTTGACTCGTCCAGCCCCAAGGTCTTTGCGGCTGCTGATTTTGCACTGGCCGGGGCTTGAGTTCCTACCCAAACGTCAGCACTTTGCCCATCATTGGCTATTGACACTACCGCGTTTAACGGCTCCATCTGAGCATGATAATTATAGTCGTTGTAGTAATCCGATGAATAGGTTTTACTGGCTGAAGCCACTGCCTTCCTCACATCGCCGATGCTGGTAAGTTCACGGGCATTGGGAAATGGTTTGGTGGCAATAACATCATAATCCTTAAATGCCTTGATGCTATTGTGAGTCCTGGCCTTTGCACCTTTGCTCCAGTCAATCTTCAATTCTCTCTTTGCATTCAATGCCACATTGATAGAATTGGCAACCAAGCCCACTCCATGTTCAAGGGTTATAACATCAATAATTCCATCTATTGCCCTAATAGTACTTTCATTTGCAATGGTTGGTTTCGATCCATGAACGGGGGCCCTGGAAATTACACCATATACCATACCAGGTAATTGTACATCAATGGCAAATTGCGCACTTCCATCAACTTTTGCCGGGATATCATAACGGGGAACATTCGTTCCAATTAACCGAAATTGTTCCGGCTTCTTTAAATCATCTGCCTGAATTTCCGGCAGTTTGTCCGGTGCCTTGGCAAACGTGGCAATTTCACCGTAAGTCATCTTTTTGCCGCTTGCTTTATGAACCACCAAACTGGGTTCCGTGGTCAGTTCACCAACTGGTACACCCCATTCTTCCGCAACATTAGTTAGTAAAACCTTTCTTGCCTGTGCCCCGGCCTTTCTGAGCATCTCGTAATAGCTCATCACGGTGAAACTTCCCACCGTGATCATGGCACCTCCACGCCCGAATCTCCTATGGCCGTATGTATCGGGTTCAATGGGAGAGTATTCAATATTTATATCAGACCAATCGGCATCCATCTCTTCAGCCATCAATACTGCGAGGGCAGTCATGGACCCTTGGCCCATCTCGGCTGCAGGATTGTAAACAGTTATCTTACCATCTGGACTTAGATGGATCCATGCATTAAGCTGCTTTTCTTTATTTTCTTTTTCATCATCATCTCCAAACGGCAAATTTGGAAGTATAGCACTGGCTGATACAACAAAAGTTATTCCACCGGTAGTGGCCAGGAACTGTCGCCTTGATACCGATTTGCCAAATATTTTATTTTTTGTTTTCATGATTGTGCTGCTTTTTCGATGGCTTTAATAATGCGTAAATAGGTTCCGCAACGGCAGATATTTCCCTTCATAAATCCAACAATTTCATCACGGGTGGGTTTCTTGTTATTTTCCAACAATGCTGCCGCTTGCATTATTTGCCCTGATTGGCAGTAACCGCATTGGGGCACTTGTTCCTCTATAAAAGCCATTTGTAACGGATGGGTTCCATCTTCGGAAAGCCCTTCAATGGTCGTGATTTCTGTATTTGCCACTGCTGACACAGGCAAGGTGCAAGAACGTACTGGTGCGCCGTTAAAGTGTACGGTACATGATCCACATTCCGCAATTCCACATCCATATTTGGTGCCTGTCAGACCCAGTTCATCACGGATAACCCATAAAAGCGGAGTTTGTGGATCCACGTCTACGGTACGTTTCTTCTGATTGATGCTTAATGTAATTGAAGCCATTAGTTGTTGTTTTATAAAAGTTAAGACGGTTCAATGGTAATTAATATTATAAGTTAAGGATTGTTGATAAGAATGTCCAGTTTTCTTTTGTTAACAATATCTTAATGCAATCCACAATTTGGACTCACCCATGATCTATTGTTATCCATTGTTTGAAGCCAAGTTAAGCCCGCTCAACTTACTAAAAACAAATACAATAAGGATAAAATCATAAAATGGTTAATTATGGAATTTACGCAAAAACATTACTAGGCTTATTATATTGAACTTTTTAAATGTATTTTGAAATATTAGTAATGCTACATTTAGTTTGAATAAATTTATAATGATGATAGTCAGCAGCCATTAATGGAATTCTCATTTGGAAGTTTTTTGATCCATCTGTTCCAGGGGCTTGGTGCCGTTGGCATAGGCCTAATCCTATTGCGATCTTCCTATTTATATAAAAAACCACATCTCAATCCATGGTCTAAGAGTTGGATAGCATTTGGTGTTTACTTGTTGATTGGGACAATTAATTACCTGAACCCAGGTGATTTGGGATTTGATCACCCTTTGCAAATCAGTTATTCGGTGGTTACAATTATAGCTGCATACCTGCATTTGTATTGGTTGGTCGAAGGAACAATCGTCCTAAATAATGGTAGGATGAAAATTGATAAAATCAGAAATATGGTTTTCATAATTATTGTTCTGGCTTCAATATTATTGACATTTGCTTACGTTGGTGATGAGCAAGGAGCAATTAACAGATTATTGCTCAGGGTAGGGCTTAAAAATTTGATTGCAAGTATCTGCTTTGTGTCATCTAGCTTTTTTATCATTCTAAATAAACGGATTATTAAATGCATCGCTGTATGGGTGGTGTTCTCGAGTTTTCTGATTTACGGGTTTTTGCAATTGTTTTACTTTACCTCATTTTATCTAATGTACTTGGGAAATTATTCCCTGGTCTCAATTATTGACTATCCGAATGCCCTTGACTTGTTTTTAGAGTTGTTCATGGGGGTTGGTATAATTTTCTGGTTACTGGAAGAGGAAAGAAGAGAGCTTGTGAAAACCAACCTGGAACTAGACACTTTGGTTTATAGCACTTCTCACGACCTTCGAGCCCCATTGTCTTCAATTTTAGGACTAATAGATCTTTCAGGGTCAGAAAAAAACACTAGTAAGACCACTGAATATCTCTCCCTAATGAAAAAGAGCGTAATGAAGCAAGATCAATTGATCCGTGATATCATGGCATATTACCAGAGTAATAAGGGTGAAGTTATCAGGGAAAATGTTAATATCGAAAGCCTTTTAAGCGAAATCATTGAAGAATTAAAATTCATACCAGAAGCTAAACAAATAAAATTCATTTTTGAACACACTAGCAATGGCCAAATAGTATCTGATCCCAGGAAATTAAAGATTATCTTGAGTAACCTTTTATCAAATGCAATAAAGTATCATAACCTTGGCCGGGATAATCCTTATATAAAAATTGAATTGAGTCGAAAAAGGAGAAAGATTTATGTTAGAGTTGAAGACAATGGGATTGGTATTGAAAATGATCAAAAAGATAAGATTTTCAACATGTTTTATAGAGCATCAGGAAATTCCGATGGGACAGGCTTGGGATTATTTATAGTAAAAGAAGCATTAGACACATTGGGAGGAAAGATATCCTTAGTATCCCAAATAAATAGGGGAAGTATTTTCACGATTGAATTAAATGCGAAATTTGTTCAATAACGTGAAATCTTTTAGGTTAGAATGATAATTGAAAATTGAGATAATATACTATCTGGCATAGATACTACAAAGTTAATTTAATGGCCATAATTTTATTTTGAAATCCCTTTTGCAAATATTTATTGAATGAAAAGAAAATTTGAAAGTATTCTGCTTGTCGATGACAACAAGACGGCAAACCTCATTAATAAAGATATAATTGAAAGAGAAAAAATCTCTGAGATAATATTAGTGGTTAATAATGCACGTGAAGGCCTCAATTATTTAGCCGATAATAATAAATTTAAGCAACAAGGTGGAAACTATTTATTTCCTGAATTGATTTTTTTGGATATTATGATGCCTTCCATGAGTGGTTGGCAGTTTCTGGATAACCTTAAAGAGCAACTTGACGATCAAATCGGAAAGATTAAGGTTGTTATGTTGACCACCTCATTAAATCCAAAAGACAAACAGTTGGCAAAATTGAACCCCTTCGTATTGGATATTGTTCAAAAACCCCTGACCAAAACCTCCATTAATAAAATCCTTCAGAAGTATTACGGTAATTAGTTAAAATTGATTTTATAGTATCTAAACATGATCCGGATAAGAGAGTTTTTATTAAAATGCCTTGTAATGTGCCTGGCATAGTTTTCTATTCTACCCAAAAAGGAATATTGGCATATTCGGTGGATGCAGTTGAAAGTTCCTTTTTCACCTTGAGAATGTTTTCTCCTTTAGAAAATCCGTCGGTAGGGATCATGGCCAGGATTCCTTTTTGCCCTTTGGAACTATGGATAAAAAAATGATACCGGATGCCACAATACACGGAATCATTAACCGATACCTCATAAATGGAACTGAGGCACTCCAGCAATTTGTCCCGGTCTTCGTCTAAAAAACTTTGCCCTGTTATCGAGACATTTCCATCACTTGCTTTGAATTGAAATTTGGGATTTAATCCGTCATCTCTCAAAGGAGTAAATTCAGGACATTTGCTTTTAATAGTAGGGTTATCACTTGGATCATAACGAATAAATACCTGCAAGAATCCACCATTGATAATGTGAGACTGAATGCTGACCTTCGAAATATAATCATCGGCCGGGCGCATGTTGTCGTAAAAGTTGGGCAGGATTACATTACTATTGTTACCAGGAAAATACTGGTATTGGTCGTAATAAAAAGAAGAAGAAAGTATAACAGCCACTAATGCTATAAGGTAAGTGATTCGGATTTTCTTTTTCGAAAACCTGCTGATGAGGTAGTAATAAATACTGCGTGAAATACCAGAAAGGGTAATGAAGCCATAGAAACGATAGATGGGGTAATACACCCTGCTGATCTTTTTATACTTCTTAAAAAATCCCAAGGTGAAATAGTCTACCAGGTAAACCAACCCTGTAAGTATTATAAAGAAGAAAAAAACCACCTTGACGATATCCAGAACCTGATTAAGCCAGCCCCAACTATTATCAGAAACAGAGGTAAGCAAAACGGTAACTCCTCCGAAAAACAGCATATATAGCCCGAAGGAAAGCAGGATAGAAATGACCAAAAACGAAAAAGAGAAAATGACACTACATATTTCATCGAGTAGGACCACAAGGTTATCAAGACTAATGACCTTTTTTTTGAGTTTTTCGGTGAAATAGGAGCTATAGTGTAGATTATCGAAATCTATACGGGACTGAACTGATCGTAAACCAATGGATCCGATCCAAAAACCTCTAAGCATCAAGTGAATGACCAGGAAGAATACCAGGGCTCGTAGCGAATATCCAATCAGTATAAGAAAAAAATAGAAAAGAACAGACAGAACCTCATCGAGGCTATAGATAAATACGATTCCATCGATAAATGAAGTATATGCCTGGATAGCCTGGATGAGAAGGAAAATCGTAAAAGCCGATACCAACAATTCCAATTGCCAGCTTTCCCTTTCCAGCTTTTTAAGCCACTGATCGATCTGGTTTTGGGGTATGTTTTTCATTTCATGGATAAGTTGGGTTATCCGTGATGATCAAGATAGTCATTTCATTTTACTTCCCAAATTCGAATTGCTGCCTGACATTATGTATCTGATTGATGTTAAGCCAAGATTATATGTCAATTTGTTTGGGATAAATTAAAGTATTATTGCTTTTTTAAAATCAATAAAATTTAAACAATTCATCTGTTAATGGCATGAATAAATACTATTCCCTTGTTCGGTCACTGCATTTATACTTCGGCTTATTTATTAGCCCTTTCATTCTTATCTTCAGTATGAGTGTTCTTGTCCTTAACCATGCAGATTATTTTAATAAGTTGCGGCCAATAAAAGAGTCGGAAACGGTTCAAACGCATCTAACAAATTTCCAAGTTCAAGATTCTGATTCACTAACTGCAAAATCAATTATCCAGCAATTAGGTATTGGTGGAGAAATTAATTGGATCTCGAAGACAGAAAGCACAATTGCATTTCCAGTAAATAAACCGGGAATGAGCAAATGGATTTTCCTCGATACTAAATCGAAAATAGCTTCTGTTACCCAATATGATGAAGGGATTTTTAAAGGAATGGCCTATCTGCACACTATGCCGGGGCAACATAATGCCAAAATGAGGGGAAATTCAGTTTTTATGAAAGGTTGGCGTATTTCAGTAGATGTAGTTGTGTATATCATTCTTTTTGTTACCACTACCGGGGTTTTCTTATGGTATTTTTTGCGAGCTGAAAGAAAACTTGGAATCTATTCTTTTGGATTCGGTTTTTTATTTTTAATTGCCCTTTTGGTCTTATTATTTTAAAATCATGAAGTCAATAACCTTACATAATTTTAATAGGAGACTTCACATTCACCTCGGATTACTTCTACTGATTTTCACCTGGATATTTTCCCTCTCGGGGCTGATATTAAATCATGGAAACTGGAAGTTTACAAGTTTCTGGGAAGAGAGGCAAGAGAGCAATATTGATTTTGCTGTACCGTTGTCTGTACTGAAAAACCCTGATCCTGAAAATGGGATCATTGAATTTTTGAAAATATCTGGCGAAGTTCAACTTCTACAACAAACATCAGAAATTCTGGAATTTAGGGTTCAGTCACCAGGAATTGTAAGAAATGTACATATTGATTTAGTCTCTGGTTCAGGAACTCAAAAAGTGCTGAAATATAACCTGTGGGGAAAGTTGCGAACACTCCATACCTTCAACGGGATAAATAAGGAAAAGCCCACTCAATCACCGAATTGGTTGATTACAAATATTTGGCGATTTACAATGGATGGGATGGCGATTGGATTAATAATTATTTGCATCAGCAGTTGGATAATGTGGTTTAAGAATCGTAAAGAATACAAAATAGGTTACATTATCATAGCAAGCTCTTTTGCAGTTGCAGGTTACTTTATATTCTGGAGTTAGGATTCCCTGCACATTCCATGATAGTTTTATAATACCACATCTCAGCAATCTCATTTCTTTATTTCCAATACAAGATCATTCCTTATCAGAGGTCTATAACCGGATTATTAAAGCTCACAAAGGAAAACTTCAATAACCAAAGCAAGATTGTAAGAAAGCAAGAGGTATTGATTGATGAGATGAAAAGGTATATTGAGAACAAAGAAGATTTTAAAGATAGTTTAGGTCAGAATTAAAAAAGGTGCTGATAGCATTCTGAAATCTTTCGGGGATAATGTAAATTTATAATAGAATGAAGATTCCAATTCTTACTATTTTGTTGTTTTTCTTTTTCATTAAAGCATATTGTCAAGAGACAATGGATAAAATCACATTGGAAGTATGTGAGTGTGTTGATCCTAGAGACCCTAATATTATGAAGAATGGGATAACTAATTGTATTGATAGGATATTTGAGGATTATCGTGAAGACTTAATAAGTGAAACCTCAATTGAAGATGAAACAGAGCTATACAATACTATGATTAGGCATGTTCAACCGTTATTAATTGAGAATTGTGAAAATGTTAAAGTATTATTTAATAAAATCAATAAGGCAAAACAGGATGAAAGATCAATTTCAATGGATGATTGTATAAACTATAAATATGGAAAATATTATCTGGTGGACGATACAATTATCTCTCAACAAAAAAGACGTAAGAAAGTAGAAGTTTCTTATGACCTTAATGGCAAGTTTACAGGAAAGAGTAAAATATATTGGATAAATGATTGTGATTACCTGCTTATTTTTAATGAATCAGATAAAGATGGATTCTATTCTAAAGGAGATACTCTTTATAATAAACTAATTCATATTAATAAGGATACTCTATACTACAAAGCAACTTACAAGGGTTTTGTATTTAATTATAAATATAAAATGATTGGGAAATAGGATATTCAAGAAAAAATATGCGGCAAATACGTATTGATAAGGGCTGGATTATCTAGTACATTGTGAAGAGTTCTAAATTAAGCATGAATATATAATATGTACAATAGAAGTTTAATCAACCTAAATATGAAAAGGTTCTTAGCAATATTTTTTTCACTTATACTTACTAATGCCTTTACACAGACAATGGAAGTTCAAGGATTCGGTCGATTATTAGTATATCCAGATGTTGGTGTGCTAAAAATGGAGTTATCAACAATCCAGATGGATTTTGGTCAGACAATTGACAGTTTGGCAGCAAAAGAAAGCCAAATTTATAATCAATTTGAATCTCTTGGATATGAGAAAAATCAAATTAAGTCACTTACTTATAATGTAACTGAAAATACAATCTGGAGTAGTGGAAGGCCAAGATATGATAGTGGTTATGTAGGTACACAGACATTATTATTGGAATTTTCTAATCAGAAAAGCGAAATTGCCAAATTAATTAACTCATTTTCGATTGGTAAAGTAGATACTAGGATTAGTTTAAGATTCAAGTTGTCTGAGTCAAAGAAAGATTCTGTACGAGAACTAGTAATAGAAAAGGCTATTAAAGATGCGAATACAAAAGCAAAAGTTATTGCTAAGAGTAATTCGCGGGAATTAGGTGATATCATTAAAATTCAATACGGTAACCTTCCAGATTCTCGGTATTATATCAATACGGATTTTGAAGATATGCTAGAAATTCAGATTACTCGACAAGCTAGAAGTGTTTCATTGGGTTTTGCTGTTCAAGAAATTGTGTATATAGATAAAGTCTTAATCACATATGAGTTGAAATGATCCCTTAACTAGTCCCAAACATGCGACAAATGCGTATTGACATGGGTTGGATTTTCTAGTACATTGGAGGATAGTTTTATGTGGCCTTCAATATCGGATGTGAATCTAACTAGTTTTGTTTATCTGAATGTTGCCAGTAGAAATTTTTATAGAGCTATTTTGACTCATCCCAATTTACCATTTGTGATAAGATGATCGTATACGAATACTTGTTTTTTGGGTTTTATAGTTTTTTTAGAAAAAGTACAAATTTTAAAGATATTGCAGAATATGCTGGATCATTTTTTTTCTCTGTTTTTCTAATTGAAAATATTCTAGTAATGGTTAAATTATTCTCTATTGATTTTTATAAAACAATTCCGCTTACTTCATTTTTCCTGATCTTTTTTGCCCTTATAAACGTGGCAAATTATTTTCTTTTAATTCATCCACGGAGATTTAAAAAATTAGAAGCAAAATATATTAGAGGACGAAAATATGATAGGTATTTATTGGCTCTAACATTGACATCATATATCATTATAAGCTTTGCAGTTGCGTTCTTGTAAACTAAAAGTTAACAATAGCTCGGCTGTAGACCTCCTATTCTTTGCATCCTTCCACAATCCCATCCACCCCAAACAATAAAAGCTCCTGAACCACTTCAGAAGCCATTTTTAGTAGCCTCACCAGGACTCGAACCTGGATCTAGAGTTTAGGAAACTCCTATTCTATCCCTTGAACTATGAGGCCATTTT
>CBDVAV010000044.1:0-13485 GCA_965372055.1 uncultured bacterium
GGGGGAACAGGCAGTGCTTTCTTGAAACTAGAAGCAGATACAGATAACAGTGGTGAAAATGACAATCCGAGAATAGAGATCAGCCAGGATGGAGGGCTGGTGCAAGCCTTTCTTGGATTCAATGAGTCCGTTGGCGGGGATGTCAATATGTTCAGGATAGGGGTGTACAATGTGGGCAACTACAGATGGAGTGCCATGGTGATCGAAACTGGTAACGGGCATGTGGGGATCAACACAAATACCCCGGGTTATCAACTCGATGTAAACGGTACTGCCCGGGTAACCACCCTAATCCAATCCTCTGATGAACGGTTGAAAAAGGACATTAGGGCCTTTTCATCGGAAGATAAGATGAATAATCTTAGCGTCTACAAATACAAACTCAAGGGTGGGAAACAATCAGCAGTAAACACCATATGGGCTGATAGTGTGTCATCCGCTGAACCCACACTGACTAACCAGAGCCTTACCAAAGACCATGTAGGCCTAATGGCCCAGGAAGTGGAAGCAATATACCCTGACCTTGTTTATACCGACGAGCAAGGCTACAAAGCCATCGACTACAGCCAGTTTATCCCCATTTTGATAGATAGGACTAATAAACAGGAAGAAAAGATAAAGACCCTTGAAGAGCGAATTGCTGCTTTGGAGGTACTAATAGAAAACAATAAGTAAATAAATCATGAAAAAAGTATTATTAATTGTTATTGTCATTGTTAGTAGTGTAAGCCTAACATTTGCCCAAAGCACCTATTATGATGTTACCGCCGGTAATGGATATGGGGTTAGGTTATGGTCCAACAATGCATATAAAATCCACATGGGCAATTTAGCAGAATACAAGTATGGCCCTGTTACAGATTACAGTATTAAGATGAATATGAACAATGTTTCCACCAGGGGTTGGACATGGGGCATTTCCGGCTCTACTCCGGTAGCAGCTATCAATACCCAGGGCAAAATGCAAATTGCAAGTAATTTCACCACCTACGGAAACATATATGGAAAAATAGGTAGTATGGCCTACTCAAACCTGTACCGCTTTGGGGGTCTTTTCCTGACCTGGAACAGTAGTACTTATGGTACTCAGCCCGAACACTCCATCCGGTCAACTTATGGGGATACTTATGGGGATGAAATAACCATTAATTCTTATAATCATCTAAGGTTCAACATAGATGCAAACAATAATGACCCTACCTCATATTTTGAAGTAGGGCAGCATACCACTGATATTTCTAATGTGCTTTTTAGAATTGAGAGCCCAACTGGTAATGTAGGTATAGGAACTACAAGCCCAAATGCTAAACTCCATGTAACAAAAAATGGAGGTAATGGAGCCAATGGATTATCTGACTTTGGGATTGTTACCACAGCTAGTACAGGCCAGGCAACAATAGGCGCTGAAGGTATAGGTGATATTACTGCTAATCTCAATCTTGGAAGTGATATTGCCGGGTTAAGGAGGTTCTGGCATATATCCAAAAGAACCTCCACAACTAACCACGCTTTACAATTTTATTTTAACGACGGTGCGGGTTTTGGGCAAGCGAAAGTAACATTTTCAACCGGAGGTAATGTTGGCATAGGAACATCATCACCCTCAAAACTTTTGGATGTGAACGGAGATGCCCGGATTGGCAATTTAAATTCCCGACAATACTTAAAAATTTCTTCATCTCAATGGCCTGAAATTAGATTTGAAACACCCACTAGTGATGAAACTATGAGGCTGGGTGTTGCACATGAAGATAATGTTTCATATGGAGTTGAGGAAGGTGATGTGTACATATATACGGAAACAGTTAATTCCATGCCCTTCATAGTTCGAAAAAATGGAGACCTAACCTTTAATGTCAATAGTGGCAGTGTTGGAATCGGGACGACTTCCACTGGAACACACAAACTAGCAGTAGAAGGTTCTGTTGGGGCACGAGAAATCAATGTTGAGTCGACCGGCTGGCCAGATTATGTATTCAATCCCACTTACCACCTCATGCCACTATCGGAAGTACAGCAATTTATAAAAAAAAACCACCGTTTGCCAGATATGCCATCCGGCAGAGAAGTGGAAGAAAATGGGCTGAACCTAGGGGAGATGAATAGCAAACTCCTTAAAAAAATAGAAGAACTGACTTTGTACCAAATTGAGCAAATGGAAGTCATAAACCATCTCAATAAAGAAATTGAATTACTAAAAACCAATCATGGAAATAATGAATAAATATCTAAAAACCCTGCTGGTACTGATTATACCAATAGCGGGCTGGGGACAACCGATTGACATGAACAACACGAACATGACTGAGATCAACATATTGTATATCAACGATCCCAGTGTTGGTGAAGGTTTACAATGGAATGGGACTGCATCGGGGTGGACAATTGACGTTTCCCCTGAAAATAGATCAAACATGGACGGTAACCTGAATTTTTACGGTATATCTGGCAACATCCTGGCCTGGAGGCCTTTCAAATTAAAAGGTATTCAAAGCAATCTTTTGGTTGAAGGAACCGGTACATCTTATATCATGGGGAATGTCGGCATAGGAACTTCCAGTCCTCAAAACAATCTACAGATACAAGGAAAAGCGGGGGAACAATCACAGGGGCAGATTCATATCGTTGGGAATGGGGAGGGTGGCCCTGGAGATGCTTATATCAGTTTTTATGAAGGTCTGGAAGCTGGCTCTAAATGGTCTTTAGGTGTTAAGGATAACGGCAATGGTTTTGCCATCTCCCATGGACTGACCATGGATGCTGAGCCTAAATTATACATAAATGATGTGTCTGGCAATGTTGGTATTGGCACTGCATCTCCATCGACAAATTTGCATTTGTCGACTGGCACTTCCGGTGATGCACTGTTTAGGATAGAGGCTGATACAGACAATAATAATGAAAATGACAATCCAATACTGGAATACAGGCAGGATGGAGGGGCAACCAGGGCTGAGATTGGCTACATCAGTGATAACTTTTTTGGCATTGCCCAGCAAGGGTCCCTAAGTGGGACTACCAGGCCAGCCATTAGGTTTGGTGTGGACTTAACCGGGAATGTGGGTATTGGAACCACTAGCCCTGCTCAATTATTTCATTTACAAAAGAGTAATACTGCTCTTGCAATTAGGATGGAAAGGACTGGGACGTATACGGGATACAGTGATATCCAGTATGCAAGAAGGGACAATAACCTTGGAGTGTTTTTCGATAGTGACCTGAACATAAACATCCTTTCTATACTCCAAAATGGCAATGTCGGCATTGGCACCACCACCCCCCAAAGCGAACTGGCAGTAAATGGGATAATTACTTCTACTGAGGTCAACGTAACCGCCACTGGCTGGCCTGATTATGTGTTCCATAATGATTACCAACTAAAGCCACTTTCGGAAGTGCAGCAATTCATCAGAGAGAACCACCGTTTGCCTGATATGCCATCAACAGAAGTAGTAGAAAAAGAAGGGGTGAACCTGGGGGAGATGAATAGCAAGTTCTTACGTAAGATAGAAGAACTAACTCTTTACATTATAGACCTCAACAAGCAAGTCTCCCATCTCAACCAAAAGAATAGCAGATATAGTCCCGAGACTTCGGGGAAAAAGATCGAAGAGCTGACATTGTATATGATAGAGTTGCAGAAAGAGAATGAAGGGCTGAACACTCAAAATACAAGCCTCTTGCACAGGCTTGAAAAAATAGAAAAAGAAGTATTTAAAACAGATAAATAACCATGAAAAAATTTAGCAAAGTACATCTATTGCCAATCCTTGCTTTAAGTATTATGATACCAGGACATGGCCAGGAAGGCCCACAAATTATACCTCCGGCCCCGAACGCTGCTAAAATAGCCCAGTTCATAGAGATGCCCACCAGCCTTTATACTGGCAGCCAGACTTTAAGCGTCCCCCTTCATACCATAGAATTTGATGGGGTGTCCATCCCGATCAGCATTAACTACCATTCAGGGGGGATCCGTGCCAATGAGGATGCCAGTATGGTAGGGCTGGGCTGGGCTCTCAATACTGCCGGGTCTATCTCACGGACGGTAAAAGGTTTTAACGATTTGCGTTCCAATGGTTATGTCTATGATGCTGTCAGTATCGCCCCCGGCCCCATTACAGGTATTGTAAATGGAGTATACACAATCCATGACCAGCCCTATTATGACCACCTGACCGGCTCAGCGGATGTAGATACTGAACCTGATGTTTTCACATACAATTTCCTGGGGTCAACGGGCATGTTTGTACTATCAAAGAAATCCGAGGAGTCTGACAATGTTATCAAGGCCATTAAGATCGAGGAGAACCCGGATTCAATCCGGTTTGATGAACCAGGCAAGTACTTTACCGTCACCTTGCCCAATGGCTTTAAAGGCACTTTCGATGTTTATGAATATACCCTTGGCATTGGTGGCAGTTCATCGAGTTTTGGGTTAAGCGATGGGTGTGATGTAGTGAATGTAGACATTGCCCAGGCAATAAATCAAGGCAAAAGGGCAATCACAACCTGGCACCTGTCCAAGATCGAAAGTCCTCAAGGTATGGTGCTGGACTTTGAATATTTGCACCAGCCGGGGGTTTTCAGTGATTATATTTCGGTTTCAGCTGACAAGTTTGGGGAGCTTCAAACCTATTATTCCAATTTGTCCATTTTTGCTCTCGGACAGAAAGAGACATGTTCGAAAAATATTTTTGAGCATGTATACCTGAGCAAGATATCCAGTACGGATACCGGTACACGCATCTTGTTCAATATGTCTGATCGGTTGGATGTTGAGCCACTTACCGAACCTTCATGGTTGTATGCTATAGAAGCAGACCGTGGTTCAGGCACCATAATATCCAATGGGGCCCAGCGATTGACCGGCATCAATGTGTTTAATGACCTTGCTGGATCTACAATCAATAAGACCATTGATTTTAGGCAAGGCTATTTCAATGACAGCTATTTAAACGATCCATTGGCTTACAACTACCTGAGATTGAGGTTGGATACAATCATTATCGATGACCAGAATTATTATTTTGAATACCTGAACGGGCTGTCAGGGCTACCTGATAAATCAACCAAAGGGATTGATTACTGGGGGTACAGCAATGGACAATCGAACGCTAAACTATACCCAGAAATCGGCTGGCTACAGCCTGTGATTCTTTATTTGGATTCTACCAACTGGTGGATCAATCAATACAACTACTATCAATCAGATGCAAGAAAAGCAGATTTTAATTATGGCCAGGCCGGGCTGTTGAACAAGGTGATCTATCCCACCGGGGGTTCCACGGTTTATGATTATGAATCCCACGAATATAAATTGACAGGGGATGAATTCATTATACCACCCGGTGGAGGGTCTGCCTTTGCCAGTGGCCTTTCGGGAACAGTAACTGATGAGTTTGGTTATATTGGGTTTCAAGCCATTCAACGGCAGGGTGGGCAAATTGAAATGTTCCCCGAAGGTTGCCCGACCACTGTAGATGTTACCTTCCGGGTAATGTGCAAAGATTACTGGACCATGGGATCAGACCCTTGTCCCATTGATGTTGCTGACCGTACGGTGGTGGCCGTGGAATTACTGGACACGGCCGGAATCAGGATGCAGTCCTTTGCCTATGACCAATTGTGGGGGCCCGGACTCAACTTTTTTGAGCAGACCATTACCTATCAGTTGGACGCAGGGTTTTATACAATAAATGCCTTTAACATCGAAGATGGAAACGGGGTTACCAAATACTATGGTGAGGCCCACGTTTCTTACGCTCCGCAATGTGACCTGGCCACATCCATGACCACCAACCAGCTTAATTTTAACCAGGTTGCGGGAGGGGCCAGGATAGCAGCTATTACTTCCTATGACCAGGACGACAGCAAAGTGCTCAAACGTTCCTACGACTATATTGAGGACCCGCCAGTCTTTTCTTCTGGCAGGTTAATGAACCCATTGCTTTACGTGTATCAAGAATGCAGTTCTTCTGTTCAATTTGGGGATGTGTGTATTTTCTATTCAGTTTCCGGGGACGCATTGCCCGGAGGCAGGGCAGCCCAAGGCAGCCATATTGGATACTCAAGGGTAAAAGAGACCTTTGAAGATCCCAACACTGGAGCCACCAACGGTCTTAAATGGTATTATTATGAAAACAAGAGCAACATCCATGAATCTTATGGGACAGCACCTGCCCTTACATTTAATCGTGAAAATGGGACATTGTTGCAAGAGTACATACCTGGCATCACCACAAGAACAGTAGACTATAATGACAACTTTGATTTGGTGGACACCCCCATCTTGGCCATCGCCCTAAAAGGCACAGGGGCAAACCAAATAGGTATCCTTGATTACTATGACATAACCAAAATGTTCATTGTCCCAAAGGAAATAGTTGAGACGGTATTCTACCCTTCCGGGGACTTTATAACAAACACCAACAGGGTATATAACAGTGAGTTCCAGCTTGCATCTGAAACAACCACAAACAGCAAAGGGCAAACCCTGGAATCCACCTTTAAATACCCTTATGATTTAACTGCTCCCTTAGGTGGGGTCTATGATCTAATGAAGGACAAGAACATGTTGTTACCGGTTGAGAAAACATCAAAAGTAGATGGAAATGTGGTGTCAGCGGCTGCAACCAAATACCGGACAGAAGGATCAAATGTAGTGCCAGATGAAGTGTATACTTTCAACCCGGACTTGGGAGCTTTTTTATCCACTACCGATGGGATCAATTTTGGGGGTGGCTATGAATCAGCACTGCAATATGTGAACTACAACAGTGTTTCAGGTAAAATAGAGGAGTACGTGGGAAAGGATGGTGTCCACCAGGTTTTTATATGGGGGTACGGCCTTAATTACCCGGTGGCAAAAATCTCCAATGCCACCTGGAGTGATATTGAGGGAGTATTGGGTGTGAATTATAACTCTGGTACCGGGCCAATGACGCAGGCAGATATAGATACACTAAAAGCAGCTTTGCCCGATGCCCGCATCACTGCCTACACCTACAATCCCGGGGTGGGTATTTCCACGGTAACCGATCCCAACGGACTGAAGACCACTTACGAATACGACAATTTCGGCAGGTTAAAAACCGTCAAGGACAACGATGGCAATGTATTACAGCAAACGGAATATAAATACCAGGGACAATAACCAAATCTAAAATCCAAAGACATGAAAAAGATAATTTTTTCCTTATATATCTCCCTGGTTTGTGGCCTGGTTGCTTATTCGCAATGTTCGCCAATGACAGGAGGCTCTACCCTGGTCTGTCCCAATACCACCATCAGTTACTGGGCCCAGGCTGCTGATTGTAGCTCTTGCACCATTGCCAATGTACCGGGAGGAACAAATAATGGCAATGGCACCATTACCTGGGGCAGCGTACCGGGGACTTACCAAATAGATTTCAGTTGTGGGCTGTTCAGGAACGTTACAGTGAAGTCAGGGACCGTTGTTGGCGGCGACGTAGCCGATGTGGGCAGTTGCAGTGGCGATAATGTCACCATGGTAGTGTCAGGCTTTACCGATCAGATTTTGTATTGGCAAAAGTCCACTTCCAGTAGTTTTGCCAGCCCTACCACTATCTCATCCACTTCCAGTTCAATCTCTGATAGCCCTGCCTCGGACACCTATTACCGGGCAAGGATTAAAAATTCCTGCTCTGCATCAGAAACCTGGTCGGGATCAGGGAAAGCAGATATCCTTGATTTTGCCAGCTATATCCTTAGTGGCGGTGGGACTTTTTGCAGCGGTGAATCGCCAGACCTCACACTATTAGACTCCGAATCTGGGGTAACCTATCAACTTAAACGAAACGGTGCAAATTACCGCGTTACACAAAACGGCACCGGGAACAGCCTTATCTGGTATGACCTTACTGCCGGAGGCACCTACACGGTGACCGGAACAAAAAACGGTTGCAGTGCCACGGTAAGTACTTCTTCAACCACCCTTACTTTCACCAGCTTGCCCACTGCTTATACGGTTTCCGGGGGAGGCACCTATTGTGCCGATATAGGGGCCACCATTACATTAAGTGATACCGAAACCGATGTAAGCTATCAATTGAGAAAGTACACTACCGCCCCCAATCATATCCTGTGGAGTACCAAGTCCGGTACCGGCGGGGCGATTAATTTTCCCGGGATAACCACGGCAGGTACCTACTTTATCGATGGCTACAGGGGCACTTGCAAGCGAAAGATGAGCGGTGAGCAGACCGTCGCCACCTACCCCGTGCCCTCGTTGACCAATTTACCGGCCAGCACCACTATAAAATGTTCGCAACCATTGAACTTTGCCTTTACCAGTAATTTGGCCGGGACAACCTACAGTTGGACCAGTTCTGCCTCTGCCGGGATTACCGGAAACACCAATTCCTCGGGAAGCACCCTCAACGATGTATTGACTTTTCCCCCGGGAACAGCTTCAGGCACGGTGACCTATACTGTTACCCCCAGGGGGCCAACACCTGGCTTTTGCTATGGCGCCCCCCAAACTTATACCGTGACCGTGAACCCATGGACTGGTTACATCCTTTCAGGCGGAGACAACTTTTGCTCAGGGGACCAGGTTACCCTTACCCTGAATGATTCTGAAACAGGGGCATCCTATCAGCTAAAACGGGACGGAGCCAATGTACAGGCCACCAAAAGTGGTACAGGTTCTGCTTTGACCTGGTATTTAACAGGGGTAACAGGAACAGATACAGGGTACTATACTGTAATTGCCAACGGTTGTGCACAAATGACCTCCGGGACACAGGTGACAGTTACCAATCTGCCCACGGTCTATAATGTTAGCGGGGGCGGTACTTACTGTTCCGGTGGCACTGGTGTAAGCATCAATTTAAGCGACACCGAATCCGATGTCAGTTATCAATTGAGGCGGTACACCGTTGCACCCAGCAGCGTATTGGTAAGCACCAAAGCAGGTACTGGCGGGGCGGTAAGCTTTACCAATGTAACCGTGGCCGGCACACACTTTATCGATGGTATCAGGAACTCCTGTACCAGTAGAATGAGCGGGGAAGTAACCGTGGCCACCTATCCGGTACCCACATTTACAAACCTGCCCGCCAGCACTACCGTCAAATGTGACCAACCATTGAACTTTACCTTTGCCAGTGGTTTGGGAGGAACAACTTACAGTTGGACCAGCTCTGCTTCTGCCGGGGTGGTTGGAAACAGCAACTCATCGGGGAGCACTCTCACCGATGCCTTGACCCTGCAGCCAGGCACAACCACCGGTACGGTGACCTACACCGTTACACCCAGGGCCCCAGCCCCAGGGCTATGTTATGGGACACCGAAAACCTATACCGTCACCGTCAATGCCTATAACATTTACACTTTTACCGGGGGTGGCACTGTTTGTTCGGCCACCACCCAGAATGTTACCCTCTTTTTGACCTTGTCTGAAACTGGGGTGGTATACCAGTTGCAAAAGGATGGTGTGGATGACCAAGCATCAAAAACCGGGGATGGCAGTGGTCTGTCATGGACGGTCGACCAGGACGGGAGTTACGATGTAATAGCCAACAGTTGTACCCCCATGGGTGCTGAACAAGTTACCTTTCTCACAGTTGTTGCACCATCTGTCCCCACTGTTTCCACCAATACCTGTGGGGATAAAACCCTAACCTCGGGTGCCGCACCTGGGGGGGATATCTGGTATTGGCAGGGGATAAACAGCAATGGGACAGATACATCACAACCCGCCACCTCCGGTTATACCGCGAACCTCAGTGGCACCGACACCTATTATCTCAGGGCCCAGAACGATACTTATTCATGCTGGAGCGATCCGCGATCAATAATTGTAACAGTAAATGATATTCCCACCCTTCCTGCCACCATCAACCATGACCAAGTGCTTCAGGAGGGGACTGTCAACCTTTCTGTTTCCCAGGAAGGTGGCTATACCATTAATTGGTTCGATGGACAGAATAACCTGTTGGCTACCGGTGGCAGCTACACGCCCTACCTCTATCAAACCGAAAGCTTTGAGGTGGAAACCATTGATGGCACCTGTACCTCTATTTCCAGGGCCACCGTTACCGGAACAGTAATACCCCTGCCGGGGATCAAAAATACCGGGGCCAGGGAACTTGCATCAGGGCAAAGCACTACCCTGCAAGTAATTGGGACTTATGACACCTATCAATGGAAAAAAGACGGAGTCAACATTTCAGGGACTTTGGCCAGTTATACTGCCAGCGAGGCCGGAAGATATTCCGCTGTGATTACCCTTGGTGGCACCCCGGCCGAAACACCCTATATTTCACTGACCAAATTGGATGCCACTCCTGATGGCTCAAGCACAGCCCCTGTGTCTGTTCTTCAGCCAGATCCCAATATTTCGGCTGATTCCCTCAACTACGTCAGGACCTTTACCGCCAGAATGGCAATGGATGATACGGGGTTTCAAAATAACCTATTTGACAAGGACAGCATCAACACCACCACCCAATATTTTGACGGCCTCGGCCGCCCTTCCCAAACAGTGGTGCGGCGGGGCTCTCCCGATGGTTACGACATTGTCCAACATGTAGAATACGATGCATTTGGCAGGATTGAAAAAGAATACCTGCCCTATGTTTACCAAAACAATGTAAATCCCGGGGCATTCAGGCCCAATGATATGCAGGAGCAATACGATTTTTACCAATCGGCCAGCAATGTGGCACACAGCCAGGTGACCTACAGTTGGAAAAAGTTTGACGGATCTCCCCTTAACAGGATATTGGAACAGGCTGCCCCGGGAGATGCCTGGTACCCGGGAAACACCTTTGATGATGATGACAGGAAAACCGTGAAGTTTGACCAAAATACCAATTTGGCTTCCATTGACGGGGATATCCTGATCTGGGATCCACAGGAAGACTGGCTCTTGGTGAACGCCGGAACCTACTCCGATAACGAACTGGCCATCACCGTTACCACCGATGAACACGGCAGCCGGGTATTCGAGTTTACCGATAAAGAGGGAAAGACCGTGCTGAAAAGGGTGGAAAACATCAGCCAGGATACCGATGGTAATGACCGTTGGCTGGACACTTATTATGTCTATGATATTTTGGGCAACCTGATCTACGTGATCCCGCCCCAGGGAATGAAGGAAGTAAAAGTTAACAGTTATACCCACCTCAGTGCCTTGCCCAAGGACTGGGAGTGGCTGGACTATGACCTCACCCTTAACCAGTACCAGGGCAAATCTTACCTGGTGAAACAGGACAAATCATTAAAGATCAGTGATGGGTTCAGTTTTAGTTCGTCAAGTGGGGGCAATTTCAAAGTCAAACTTGGCACCCCCGACAGCGCGTTTTTGGATACCTGGGCCTTCCAGTACAAGTACGATGGCCGCCAGCGCATGACTGCCAAGAAAGTGCCGGGCGCCGATTGGACCTACATGGTCTATGACCAGTGGGACAGATTGGTGCTGACCCAGGACGGCAACCAACGGATTAATGACCAATGGTTCTTTACCAAGTACGACCAGTTCAACCGGCCCATAATGACCGGGATATACACAGATGCCACACTGTTGGCAACCTTGCGGACTAATATAGGATCATCATCAACAAGGTTTGAGAACAAAGATGCCAGCGCTACAGGTTATACCCTTGGGCTGTCATTGCCAATGGTAGTTGAGACAGATTTACTGTCCGTGACCTATTACGGTGATTACAGCTTCCCCCATGCCACGGACCCTGCATTTCCTTACGTGCAGGAGTTGGGCAATACTTCGAATTTTACAGATGTTTTAGGCTTGGTAACCGGTACTAAGACCAGGGTGATGGACGATAACACCTGGCTTAAAAGTGTCAGTTATTACGATAATCGTTATCGGGCAATACAGTCCATTACAGAAAACCAAAACGGGGGGACAGACCGGGTGACCAATAAATACGACTTTACCGGGAAGGTGGAAACTACCCACACCGTTCATTCCCCGGATGGCGTTGCTTCTACAGTGGTTAAAAGGGACTTTGCTTATGACCACGGGGACAGGCTGTTGACCGTTACCCACCAAGTGGATACAGAAACTGAAGTTACCCTGGTATCCAACCAATACAATGAACTGGGCGAACTGGTGGATAAATCCCTGCACGGGGGATTGCAATCGGTTGACTACCGCTATAACCTACGTGGATGGCTGACTTCAATTAACAATGCGCAATTATCAATTAACGGTTTAAATGACGATGACGATGATTTCTTCGGCATGGAACTGTATTACAGTGACGGGTTTGCCCAGGGACAGTACAACGGCAATATTGCCGGGGTAAAATGGCAAAACCAATTGGATGGAAAGCAGCGGTCTTACGGCTACTTGTACGATCCCCTGAACCGTTTGAAATTCGGGGATTACTCGGCCTATAGCGGGGCAACCTGGACTGATGAAGCAGGACGCTTCCAGATACATGTTAAGGATTATGACCTGAGCGGTAACATAAAAGATATGGAGAGAAAAGGAGAGACCACCACGGGCATATTTGCGTTAATGGATGATATGACATATAGTTATTCAGGCAACAGGCTAGTGGAGGTGGACGACGCCATAGCAGATGTACAGGGCCGGGGGGACTTTTACGATGGGGCGGTGGCCACGGATGAATACCATTACGATGCCAACGGCAACATGGTCAAGGACCAGAACAAGGGCATTGCCAACATCGAATACAACCATTTGAATTTACCTAGTAAAGTAGACTTCGGCGGCGGTAAATATATTGAGTATATTTACGATGCAGCGGGCATAAAACTGACACAAAAAGTGTACGACAACAGCACCTTAAAGAAGACAACGGATTACATGGGAGAGTTTGTGTATGAAAATGATACCATGCGATTCATCCAACACGAAGAAGGCCGGATCGTGCGTCACCCTGAACTTGTTTCAGGGTCTTACTACGAGTACCAATACAACATAAAAGACCACTTAGGCAATGTGAGGTTAACGTTTACTTCGGCTGATCCAGTCGATACCTATCTAGCCACCATGGAGCCCGATTTTGCAACAGTTGAAGAAGCAGTATTTGACAATATGGACACACGGCAGCAGGACAATAACTTTGACCATACAGACACACCTCCTGCGACAGGTAATGTTTATCAATATTCCTCCTATCTCACTGGTGGTGCTGAAACCACAGTTGGTCCGGCGATGATATTAAAAGTAGGGAAGGGTGACAATGTGGACATGACTGTTTATGGTAAGTTTAAAGATATTGGGACATATAGTACAGCCACAGTCGCCGGATTTATTGGAGAACTTGCCAACAGCTTGGATCAGGTATCGTTAGTGATAGAAACAGCTAACGAAGCAACCTCTGTTATCAACGGGGCATTTGCTGCGATTGGTTCTTATGGAGGAATTAGTGACCAGGAACCAAGGGCTTATTTGAATTACATATTATTTGATGATGATTTTGGATATGTTACTTCTGGTTTTGACAGGATAGATGCAACAGCAGG
>CBDVAV010000045.1:0-13460 GCA_965372055.1 uncultured bacterium
TAAGCTTCGGAATTTCATCTGTTTTATTAAGAAATATAACTTTAGTTTCCCCTCCTTCGGTTGTTATTTTAACCGGAAATAAATTGGATTTTTTCCCATTGCATTGAGGACAAGCCAGGAGTAAATTATTCCAATCATTTCTTTTTGACCTAAATATTGATTGAGGTTTAAAATGCTCAACTGCTTTTAAATGACCGGCTTCAGAGATAAGTTGTTCACAATAGCAGCACTTTTCATTTTGCATTTTCCATAGGGCATCAACAACACTCGGTTTATTATAGTGCGTCCCATCCAATGGCGTATCAATAAGAACCTCGGGACATTTACCACGTTCAATTTTTATCATTAACTATTAAACAGCTTTTCTTCTAGATCCTTAATATCTTTTTTCAATTCTTCATAATGTTCAAACTCAACTTCTCGTTCAATCCAAGTCTTACCTTCCAGGAGCAGTCTTTTTTTAAGTAATTCCTTAAATTTATTGTAGGTTTTCAGTTCAATTGGAGACAAATTAACTTTTTTATCTTTTAGCTCAGAGATCTTTCGAAAAAGACCTCCCATTTTCGGTTCATTATAGATTTGATAATCAAATGCCTTTGAAGCTAAGATTTGATTAATATCAAGGCCTTTATAGTCTGATAAGTCACTACTCTCAACAATATTCCCAGGATTTAACTGAAGATGTATAAGTTTATCAGAATTATTTTCATCCAACAAATCACCTACAGTGGATGCGATTATTGGAGAATGAGAAGTTGAAATAATTTGAACTTCAGGGAGTTGTGTTTTTAATATCTCAACTATAGATCCTTGCCACTTTGGATGTAAATGATTTTCAATTTCATCAATCAAAATTATTCCCTCAATTGAATTACTTGACGATAATTTATCGGCAAATATTTGCCAGGCAAAAAAATCAACAAACCACGAAGTTGTACTTCTATAACCATCGCTTAATTCATCAATGGTGAATTCTCCCCATGGCCCAACTATTATCATCCCTGTATTTGTAAACTCTATTGAACTTTTATTGTCATCCAGCATTAGGATTTTCAAGAGTTTTTTAGTAATTAGGGTTCTTAATTCTTCATTTTGTCTAAGCAAAATAAGTTCAGGATATAGCAAACCAGAGGGAACAAACAGGCTGTACACGGCTTCAATTAATTTGTACTTTTGAAGATTACTTGATCCCCTTTCTCCTAATCTATTCACGCCATATCCACAAACGAATATATCTTGCCAAGTTGTGTTTGGGCCAAATTTCACTACCTGTTCAATTTTTTCAGGATCATTAAAATCTTTCCGTTTGATTTTAGTAGTAATAGTACAATGTTTGCTTTTATTTTCTAATGTTAGTTTTATGTGACCAGAATTTTCTTTTTTTCTAAGTAACTCTCCTGGTATTTCTTCCTTTAATGCGGCCGCCCTTGATTCATCACATAATCCCAGAGCAATGCATCGAAGTAAAGTAGTTTTCCCGACTGCATTATCTCCTAATAGAGTTGTCCATAAAGTAATTTGATTATTTTTTTTGAGATCAATGATTAAGTCCTCAAAACACCTTATGTTATGTAATTCTATTCTTGTTAGGTACATTATTATATATTATTAATGCAATAATATTAAAAAATAGGGAATCGGTGATTACTTGTGTTAGTAGAGATTCGTCCATTTTGAATTCAAGTTAAAGCAACTTCGAAAAATATCTCAAAACTCTACTCTTAATTTACAGATTAACCAAAATCAATTCTTCTTCTTCCTCTTAAACAGATCCTTCACCTTATCCTTTGCAGCATCTACGGCTTTCTTCTTTTGCTCTTCTGCTATTTTTTTCAGGCTGTCTTCCACCACCTTTTTCTTGGCATCAGCTAACCTTTTCAGACTGTCGACTGCTGCTTTCTTTTTGGCATCAGCAATAGCCTTAATACTGTCTTTGTTGAGGTTTGATGTAACCTTCTCCACGGTTTTAGCAGCTTTGCTATCGTCCCCCAGTATTTTTTTGGTTACTTGTTCTTTTACAATGCTTACCGCTTGCTTTTTGGCCTGGTCTTTTAAGTCTGAACCCAATAGCTTGGGTTTCGGATTATCATAGGTGCCTCCCACACCAATAGATAGTTTAATATCAGAGTCTGTTGGGGCATTGCTTCCGGTCAGTGATGCCAGCGAAGAATTAAGTTGAGAGCCTATCTTGCCTGCCGGAATGTCCATTTTCATGATATAATCTAATGTGCCGTCCAAGCCGGTGCTTCCACCCACGTTGGTTTGGTAATTCCCTAATTTAATATCAAAAGGCTTAACGCTAAACCTTCCATCCTTAATCGATGCAGACAAGATTACATCCTTTAAGGTTGCTCCATCGGCATCATTCAGGCTGGTGAGGGAAGTAACCCCGGAGATCAGCTTGGAACCGGTTACCGCGGCTTCGGCAATCTCGATCAATCCGCCTCCATTCAGGGTATTCATCAATGGCATCATATCATTGCCCAGCACACCATTGACTTTAAAATCAGTAGAGAAATCTCCATTTACATTTTGGGCAATCGGTGCCAGGGTTTGTATAGTATTAAAAGTAGCATAAGACTGCTTTATAGATACATTTTTTATGCCCAGGTCAAAATCGTAAACTGGCTTTTCTATGTCCAGGGCATTATAACTGCCATTTACCACGAAGCTTCCTCCAAGCATGTCGAATGCCAGGCCGTCCATGCTAAGTATGCCGTTTCGTACAATGATTTTTCCTTTGGCATTGGTGAGGTTCATATTATCATACACGATTCTCTTAATGTTCGAGATCAGGACAAAATCAATATCTTCAGGAACCTGGACCACTTCTAAAGGGACTTCCTCACCGTCAGAAGTTTCCTCGGTGTTTTCTTCACTGGTCATAAATTGATTTACATCAACTAAATTTGAATTGAATGACAGGTTGCCTTTGATGATCTCATTTTCCTGAAACATATATTCCATATAGTTGCTGATTTGACCTTTTAGAGACATATCAGTATTGCCCACTGATCCTACAAAATTTGCCAGGGTTATATTTTTCGGATCGAATGATGCACTGGCATTGTCTATCACAAATCCCATTGGTAAATATTCGTTATCTGAGTAACCAAAATTGTCAATGCTCATGCTTCCGGAAGTTGGCAATTGGGTATATCTTTCAGCCTCAAGGTCAGACATCTTGCCTTTGGTTGTGATATCTGCTTTCACCAATCCGGTAATGGTCATGCCTTCCTGGGGAAAAATCTCCATGATCTTACCGATATCAATCCCACCTTTAACATTCACATCCCAAGTATAGTCATCAAGGTTTTTAAGTGTCATATTGGCATGGATTTCCTCACCGCCCATTACCATGGAGAAATCCTCTACTTTGATAACCGTTTCAGCCATTTTACCCGACTCATTTACTATCGAAGAAGCTAGGTGCAAGTTTTCCAAAGGGATTGGGAATTCAGAGGATTTAACATAGCCATCAGTAAGAGACATTGATATATCCACTGCAGGGATCATGGAGGTGATGCTATCGTAGATACCGTTGGCTTTTAAATTCAGGTCGAATATCCCCCTCATCTCTAGGCCTTCCATGGGGAACATAGTACTCAGTTCATTGAGATCAAATTTTGCAGAGGCCGATGCTTCAATAGGATAGTTGACCAGGTTTTTTAATAAGAGTTTCGCATCAATTGGGTTGTTGCCGAAGTCCATGTGGAATTTTCTGATCTCAACTACAGTATTGTCGATATTGCCATCAGTATTATTTACCCTGAAATCAATGCCAATATTTTCTACTGCGGTGGGAAGGTCAGGATATTGGAACATGGCATCATCCACTAGCAAAGTGAGATTAAAGGCTGGCATGCTAGTTTCTGTATATTTTCCTTTTACTGCGCCGTTAAATCCGAGTGTACCGGTGGTTTTAATATCTGAAAAATCCTGGGTATAAACAGCCGGAACCAGGGACAACAAACTCTTGAAACTATTATTGGTAGAACTATAGGTAAGATCCATATCAAAACCATCTTCAGGCATGCTGAACCAACCATCAAACCCAAAGGCAAAGTCATTCACCCTGATCACATTATCTTTAAATTCAAACCGCATTTGAGCCAGATCCATGTTCAGTGTCATGTCTATCCCTAAATACCGCTTTGACATGTATTCCGTGCCGTCAAAATTAACAGTCAGTTCATCGATGGTAGTGTTGGTTGCCAAGTCAAATACTTCCAGAGTAAAGTCACCACTTCCTGAATGGTTCAGGTTATTTATTTCAGCATAAACCGGTATCGATTTATCATCATAAACAATGTATCCATTGGTAATCTCCCATCTGTCAATACCGAATGAAAAATCCGAAGCTTCTTCATCTTCCACAGGCTCATGAGGCACATCTTCTTCAATTTCTTCACTGGGAACAGCAATGTCATAATTGGCAGTTCCATCTTCAAGTACAGTAACGTAGATCTGAGGACTGTTTAAATAAATTCCCTTGAGCCGAAGCTGATCATCAAAGAGTACACTTTTCAGGTTAACTTCAACCTCGAAATTCTCAACCGCTAATAATACTTCACCATCAAATGGTGCCCTGTTGATCACACCGAAATCCGAAAGGCCAACGGTAAGATTTGGGAAATTGGTAAATAGTGAAATGTTAAGATTATCAGTGTCGAACACAACATCTGCATTTACACTTTTCTCCAGTTCGGCATCTATTGCCGCTTTTATGTCATCCTTAAAAACTATGGGTAAGATTATGGCCGCAGCAAGTATCACTATCAGCAATCCCCCTAAAATCATCAGTATTTTCTTTACCATGGCAGTAAGTTGTTTTATTTTGAGAAACGGATAAGCAATTTACAAATTATCGGTATTTAATTTTATTAACGTAAGTTTAAATTGATGTTGTAAGATTTGGATGAAAAATATTTCTATAAATAGTGAACGATTGATGGTTAATCTGGAAAGATTTTCCAAAATCGGAGCCCTTCCCGGGGGAGGGGTTTGCAGGCTCGCTTTAACAGATGAAGATAAAGCAGCCAGAGATGCTTTAAAAGAATGGATGGTGGACATTGGGTTGGAAGTTAAGGTGGATAGGATTGGTAACATGTTTGGCATGAGAAAAGGGAAGATGGATGGGCCACCGGTTATAATCGGAAGCCATCTTGATACAGTGGGGACAGGCGGATGCTACGATGGGAGTTTAGGAGTTTTGGCCGCTATGGAGGCAGTAGAAACACTTAATGACCAAGAGATTGAAACTGATAAACCAATTACCGTCGTAAATTTTACCAATGAAGAAGGGGTGAGGTTCGTGCCTGATATGATGGGCAGCCTGGTAGTTAGCGGGGGAATGAGTCTTGATGAAATATACAAAGTGCAATCGGTGGACGGTAGTGTGAATTTTTACCAGGAACTCAAGAGGATCGGTTATGAGGGGAGTGAACCGGTGGAAAACCTAAAGGCAGACTCATATATTGAATTGCATATTGAGCAAGGCCCGGTGCTTGAACATGAAAACCTAAAAATAGCAGCAGTGGAAATGGTACAGGGGATTTCTTGGACTGAGTTCATGATTCATGGGCAAGCAAACCATGCCGGGACTACTCCAATGGAGCTAAGAAAAGATGCCGGGTATGCTGCCAGTTCGATTATCCAGTTTGCCAGGGAATTGACAAAAGAAGTGGGAGGCAGGCAAGTGGCCAACGCCGGAATGGTGGAATTGTATCCGAATTTAATCAACGTTGTGCCAGAAAGAGTAAGGCTTACACTTGATCTGCGCAATACAGTTAATTCACAATTAACCTTAGCAGAGAATAAACTTGAACAGTTTATAAGGGTACTGGAAGAAAAGGAAAATGTATCCATTGAATCCAAGAGGTTGGTAAGGTTTGATCCTGTTGATTTTGATGAAGAAATAATCAGTTTGATAGACCAAACTGCAGGTGAATTGGGCTACTCCCGTAAGCGCATGCACAGTGGGGCAGGGCACGATGCCCAGATGATGGCGGTGGTTTGTCCTACTGCGATGATATTTATCCGCAGCAAAGATGGCATCAGTCATAATGTGAATGAGTACTCAAGCCCCAGGGATATTGCAGCGGGAGCGAATGTTTTGCTGAATGCTGCTTTGAAGAGGGCGGGGAAGAATTAAAAAATCCATTATTGCCGGACACTGAACAGCTTACCTGTAATTCCAGGCTAAAAAAATGGAGTTTCCCAATATTTTGGTTCATTTTTTTATCCCTGCTCATCGGGCAGGCGGGGACTTGAAAAATTGAAAAATAAAGTCAATTTTGGGACATAACTGTGCAGAACCAAAAGCCATCTATTTAAGACTATCAATTATCCTGTTTAAATCCATGACTTTTGCAAATCCTTTTCTCAAAACTTTAAGTTCCATTTCTTGCATTTCTGAATTATCTGTTGAAGTTATATCACTACCAAATATTACCTTAAACCCTCTTTCATATCCTTGCCGTGCTGTTGTACCACAGCAATAATTAGTCAATGTTCCGCAAATTATTATCGTGTTTTTATCAAGGTTTTTAAGAATTGTTTCTAAAGGTGTATCATAAAAAGCTCCATAAGATGGTTTGTAAATAACTACCTCATTGGGATTTGGTGAAATCTCATGCCAAATTTCCCCTTCTTTAAACCAATCTGGAGAGTCACCTAATTGAGAATACCTATTGGGCATTAAAATTCCCGACTTTGGTCTATCAAAAAATAGATGAGTATCTTTAAATGCAGTGTAAATCACTGGAATGTCCTTACCCCTACAAAATCTTATCAATTTTTTAATTTTAGGTACTTGTCTTGTAGCATCTGGAATCCATGAAGATGTCCATTCCGGCTTTACAAACTCATCTTGCATATCTATAACAATCAATGCACATTTATTTGGTATAATATCAATATTCACATCTCCATATAAATAGGCGTCATTTGCAGCTTTTAATATAATCTCTTCTGTATATTTCATTGCATCTTCTTTATCCATAACCCATAACTTCAAAAATAATAACGAACCTTAAAGCTTTTTATAGATCACCCCAGCCTTCATCACCAATTGTACATTTCGTAATGCATTTATATCTTTGGAAGGATCGCCCTCTACCGCTATTATATCTGCCAAAAGCCCGGCCTTAATATTCCCCAGGTTTTGAAGGTGCATAATTTGAGCATTGCCGGATGTTGCTGCTTGTAGCACATCAAGGGTTTTCATTCCGTAGTCTACCATCAACTCCAACTCCCGGGCATTTTCCCCATGAGGAAATACCCCAACATCACCCCCGGCACAGATCCTCACTCCAATTTCCAAAGCCATTTTAAATGATTTGCGCTTGTTGATGATTCTTTCCGGTTCAGGATCAATTCCTTTTTTCCAACCACCAAAATATTGGGTGATGGCATCCCCGGCAGCTATGGTAGGGCAGAGGGCAACATTATGATCTTTCATTAATTTGAGTACCTCTTCTGTAGCACCATCGCCATGTTCGATAGTTTCCACACCAGCTAATGTTGCCCTACGCATTCCCTCGGCAGTGGCGGCATGAGCCACTACATACCTACCGCTGCTTTTTGCCGTTTCGACAATCAGTTTAAGTTCATCCAGGGAAAATGTAGGCCTGGCCTCGCCATCAGGGCCCCACCGATAATCGGCATATACTTTTATAAAATCTGCCCCGTGGCCAATTTGATTGCGCACTACTTTAATGATATCATCATGCCCATCTGCCACTTCAGCTCCTAGCGGAGGATTAAAATGAGAAGCAAACCCCTTGGGCCCGTAACTGCCAGTGGTCACCATGGCTTTGGTAGCGATGATCATCCTTGGCCCTGGGATTACACCCTTTTCAATAGCTTGTTTGATCCCCACATCTGCAAATCCTGCTCCTTCTGTGCCAAGGTCACGAATGGTGGTAAATCCTGCCATTAAAGTGTTTCTGGCATGAACCGTAGCCCTGGCCACCCGTTCTGCTTGGGATTCCTTTAATACCTGGTCGTTCCATACGGTTTCATTGTAAGGATGCAATAGAATGTGTGAATGACCTTCGATCAGACCCGGTAGCAGGGTAGTGCCTTGTAAATTGATCACTTCGGCATCTTTACCGTTTATTTGATTTTCTGGACCAACATCAATTATTTTTTCACCATCCACCAGGACCACCCATTTATCATGCATTTCTGTTCCATCAAACACCCTGTTGGCTTTGAGCAGGTATTTATTTTGCCCCAAGCAGAGATTAATTGAACCAATGATTATAATTGTTAAAATGGTTAGGGTGAGTTTTTCTTTTTTCATAATAGTTTGGATTAATCCTGATGATAAAATTTAACTGTGCCAAATTGAATTTGCCAGAATCACATCTTTACCATTGGTATTGGAAATTCGGTGAGAATATGTTCCGTCCTCGTTCAATCCTGTACTTACAATTAATCTATCCCCGGCAAAGCTTTCTGATTTAAAAACAATATCCAGTTTACTTAAAAATTGGTTTTCAAGGATTTCTTCATTCATGCTTTCAGCGATCCAAAGGAAGTAGTAGATGTTATTGGTATGTCCATTCAAATCCATGTGATGCTGGTTAACTTCAAACTCCTTTTGAACACCGTCAAGATTGTTCACTTTCAATTTTGAAGATATTCTTGGAAGGCTGTCATTATCAGTTATTGACACTTTTTTTCTCAAATAGTCAGGTACGGTGATGAGTTTGCGTTTTTTGATATCGAATACCAGCCAATTGGATGTTGCTTGCCCGATCATCATATTATTTTGGTCAAACAATCTAAAATCCCTGTAGCAATAGTACTTGTCTGATCCGGAGGGCCAAGTCTCCACTTCTACTGTAGAGAGATGTTCGGGGTACTGCTTAAGTTCCAATCCCATGCGGTGAATGACCCAGGTAATGCCTTTTTTTTGTAAATCATATACTGAAAATCCCAACTCATAAGCATGGTTCCAGGCAGCTTCTTGCAAATAATTTATTATGGCAGGAAGTGTTGCCTTTCTCCGTTGGTCAACTTCGCTGGAGCGGACTTTAAATTTCTCTCTGCGGATATTTTCCATACATTGTAAACTCAAAATAATAATTCCCCATTGAATTGACATTATATCCCATCAAATTTTGTCAATTATTGTTTTGACTTTATTGAAATGACCTACAAGGGAATACAGGATTTACTGGCTGAAAATCAAAGATAAATAGACAAGGCGATAGAACAGAATAAATTATGCCGGGAGGTAATCTTCCACCATCTTTTTTAAATCCTCTAAATTTTCGGCTTCGTTGTAATCGCCATCAATAATATCCAACAAGATATTAACCACGTGTTTATTATAACCCAGACGAATGGCTATGTCCTGACAAAACATCATTTCACTTTCAGGAACTTTATTGTCTATTTTTACTAAAGATATGGCATTGTAAAGGTATTCGAATTTTTGTTCTGGGGTTAAAGCCCCAAATGTTCCAACGGGTTCAGTATGTTCAATTAGCTCAGTTACATGCCTCCTGGCATACCCCTTATCTTTGGCAATTTTAAAAATCAGTCTCTTTTCTTTAGGTACAAATTGTTTATCAGCTAGTGCAAGATTGATAAGCATGTTTAACTGTTGGCGTGTCACAATATCCATTGAAGAATATCTTTAAGGTTAAGGTATAATTAATTGATAAAGAGTGCTAAATATAAATATTTTTTATCAAATAAAAAATACCGAATAAATAGTGAGGATGTAATATATCATAGACACCTAATAATTGATGAAATTCAACATCTGATTAAACATTATATAAACTTTACTACCCAGTCAAGAATTCTCTTTGCAAGCTTATTATAGGGAGGATATAGGGGTCTGAAAACTGTTAATCCAACTCTTTGTTTCAAGACTGGTTTTTGATTTGAAAATGCCATGAACCCATAACGGCCATGGGCTTTGCCAAAACCACTATGGTTAACTCCACCAAAAGGAAGTTTTGGGTGGGCAAAATGAATTACGGTGTCGTTGATGCAGGCAGTACCAGAGCTGGTATTTTTAAGGATTTTGTTAATAGACTTCTTTTTCCTGCTAAATATATAAAGTGCCAAGGGTTTTTCTTTACTGTTTATTTTTCCAATTACTTCTTCTAAATCATTAAAAGGAATCACAGGTAGAATAGGCCCAAAGATTTCTTCTTCCAATACTTTTGAGTTTTTATCCAATCCCGATAACACGGTAGGGGAAATATATCTATCCTCAGGAAGGTTATTTTCTCCAAACTCTACTTTTGCCCCGTTGGACACAGAATCTGTAATCAATTCTTGTGATCTGATAGCATGTTGGACAGAAACCATTCGTGCATAATCTCGCGAAGTCTGAATTCCTTTTCTCTCACCGTCAAACAATTTTATGATTGCCTCTTTGAAGATAGATAAAAATTTCTCTTCCAGTGACTTTTGTATCAAAACATAATCGGGCGCAATACAGGTCTGTCCATTGTTAATGAACTTACCCCAGGCAATCTTAATTGCAGCATCTTCTAGGTTAGCTGACTGATCAACTATTGCAGGTGATTTCCCCCCTAGTTCTAATGTGACCGAGGCAAGATTTTCCGCTGCGGCCTTCATCACAATTTTCCCGACCCTGGGGCTTCCGGTAAAAAAGATATGATCAAATGGCAACTTCAGTAATTCATTGGAAACGTCTGGCCCTCCTTCAAAAACCGCAACTTCGTCTTCAGTGAACAGCTCTGAAACCATTTTACTTATCAAGGCTGAGGTAGAATGGGTTATTTCTGAGGGCTTCAGGATAACGGTATTTCCTGCAGCCAATGAATGCACCAGTGGCCCAACCACTAAATTAAATGGAAAATTCCAGGGGGCAATGATCAGGGTGACACCTTTTGGTTCATACCTTATTTGAGAAGAAGTGCCTACCATAAGCAGTGTCGCGGGTACGTGTCTTGGCATCATCCATCTTTTTAAATTCGCTTTGATCTCCCTTATTTCTTCCAGCACTGGGATGATTTCCGTGATGTCGACCTCGGCTGATGGTTTTTTGAAATCCTCATAAAGAGCTTTCTTAATATTCGGGCGATTTGATTTTATCAAAGACTTTATTTTTAAGAGTTTGCTCAAACGGTCTTTATATTTTTCATTTCTCAGGCGTATACTTTTTGATTTTTGAGCTTGAAAAATTGACGACAATTTTTGTATTTCCATAGAAGGAAGGTAGTTTTAAATTCCATTAAATTTATTAACATAATTTTTAATAGTAATTCAAAATAGTATTAAATAAAATCATCATTCCAAACATGAAACAACCTGAGTCGTTACAGCAGGTGGCTGAGTTCCACCACACTTTTAAACATCCTATTGAAATGAAGCCAGTAATTCCTGCTCCTGAACGGTGTTCACTAAGGGTGTCACTAATTGCCGAAGAACTTAAAGAGTTGGAAATAGCGATTGAGGATAACGATTTGGTGGAAGTTGCCGATGCTTTATGTGACATCCAGTATGTACTTTCAGGGGCTATCCTTGAATTCGGATTAGGGGAGAAGTTCAAAGTGCTTTTCGAAGAAGTCCAAAGATCGAACATGAGCAAAGCTTGTGACAGCATGGAAGAAGCGGAGGCCACGGTTAAATTTTATCGCGAAACCAAGGATACATCCAGCTATATCAAGGAGAGCGAGGGTAAGTTCCTGGTGTACAGGGATGGAGATAACAAAACTTTAAAATCGATCAATTATTCACCGGCAGATCTGGAAGGGATTCTGAACAATCATGGCAGTTAATCCTAACCAGGTATTCTTTCTAAACATATTTTATGATGACCCTAATTAATGGAGATCAGGCTTTTGCATTCGGGGCATTAAATGCCGGGGTTAAAGTTGTAACCTCCTACCCGGGATCCCCGAGTTCGGGAACAGTACAGCACCTGATTGGTTTGGCAAAGGAAAATGACTTTTATGTTGAATGGTCGGTCAATGAGAAAGTAGCAGCTGAAGTAGCCATAGGTGCATCAATTGCCGGAAGAAGGGCATTGATTTGTGTTAAAAGCGTGGGGATGAATGTAATGGTTGATCCTTTGATGGCATTGAACCTGACTCCGGTTAATGGAGGATTGGTAATTTTACTGGGGGATGATCCGGGGGGCTATGGTTCCCAAAATGATCAGGATACGCGTCCTCTAATTTCCATGCTTGAGATGCCATTGTTAGAACCAAGCACACCTGGAGTGGGATATCACATGATGCTGGAAGCATTCGATCTGTCCCAACAGTATCAGGTCCCGATAATAATCCGGGAAACCAGAAAATTATCGCAATACACTGAAGAATCGGAACCCATTATATTGAAACATAACCCGGTTAATCTGGGACTGGCAGATGAGCCAATGCGTTTTGTTCCGGTTCCTAATAATGCGGTAAGGAAACACCTGAATTTGCAGCAACAGATCAATTCGTTTAAAAGTTGGAGTGAAAATTCAGTTTATAATGATGTTTCTGGACGGGGTAAATTGGGCATAATTTCGGTGGGATTTGCTACTACCAAATTGATGGAGGTGTTTGATCATAATTTACCTGATGATGTTTCCTTGTTCAGCCTAGCCACACTTTATCCATTGCCATCGGAAAAAATTGCCAGGTTTTTATCAGGTTGCGATATGGTGTTGATTGTGGAAGAGGGACTGCCATATATAGAAAATAATATAAAGGCCATAGCACATGATCATGAATTCACCGTGGAAATCCTGGGAAAACAAAGCGGTCACATCCCTTCTGTCGGGGAGTTGTTTCGATGGCAAATACAAAAGGCTTTGGGGCAGTTTATACCTCAATTTAAACCAGCAAATAATTTCATTGAAGAAAATGAAGCTGGTGAATACCCCAGCATGACAGACAATTGTCAAGGATGCAGATATGAAGAAGTCCTGGAGAGTGTAGATAATGCAGCCCTTCAATTGGGAATTAAACCATTATATTTTGGTGACCCTGGATGTATATTCCAGGTAGCCGAAAAATTACTGGCCAAATATGCCATCGGCTCAGCGGTGGGTCTGGCCAGTGGGTTTTTAAAATCAGGTGTTGATCAACCAGTAATAGCTTTTTTTGGCGATTCAGGATTCTTTCATACCACCATACCATCGATTATCAATGCACATTATAACAGCAGTAGATTCCTAATGGTAATGATGGATAATGCTGCGGCCCTCACCTCGGGTTCACAACCAACACCAGCGGTTGGCAGGGATGCATTGGGTAAGGTTGCACCTACGGTCGACATTGAAAAAATCGCCATTGCTTGCGGTGTTGAGTTTGTTAGGACGGTTGACATTGACAAGGCAGATAAATTGAATTCGGTTTTTTCAGAAGCATTGCAGAGCAACAAATTAGCATTGGTGATAGTTAAGATTCCAATTTGTTGAGTGAGATCGTTTCAAAAACAAAATAGTGTATAATTACAGCTTGTTATTA
>CBDVAV010000046.1:0-13454 GCA_965372055.1 uncultured bacterium
TGTTTAGTTTTTAGACTGAATTGTCTTTTTCAAAATCCATTCCATTTATAAGATTGCCTCATTTATATGACTGCATGACAGCAACAAGATATCTTGTGACAGGTATTTGCATTTAATGTAACAAAATAAAAGGCACAACGTTATACAATGAATTATATGATAAAACATATTATCTTTGTATCAATCCAGTACAGATAATATCAAAAATTAATTCAATTACAACTATTTCTACATTTCGTGTGTCTTCATTAAGTAAGTGGAATTTTCTAAATCAATAAAATAATTAATTAACTAAAAACTGCATTTAAAAATGAAATCAATTTTAATAACAATTATCACCCTTAGCATTTTTTCAACAATCCAATCTTACGGTCAGGAAATAAGCACCGAAGCTCCAAATACCAATGAAGAATCCTGGTATAGTAGATTTACCAGGAGAAATATTGAGGAAAGTACCTTATTCAAATTAGGCTTTAAAAGCATGGGTATGCAATCAAAGCGGCCAAGGGGAGCATTAAGGAGGGCATATTATGTTGAATTGGAAACATCGGTTGAGTACAAATTCTCACCACTTGTTTCTGTCAATTTAAGAGTTAAAAATAATTTTGGTAACAGAAGTTTTGATTTAGATGGAAATTTGTATCCGGAGTTCGATGCAAAGCCCTTTTATAGCGTAGACCTTAGCCCTGAGATTAGGTTCTATTTAGGTATGAAGAAAGGAATTGAAAATAAGAAAAGAGCAAATAATTTTAATGGAAAGTTTATAGCTATTCAATTTGATGAGATGATCAATATTGGGAAAATGAACATAAAGCAACCTAAGATGAACCTGCTTTTTGGAATACAGCAGAGGCTTGGGAAGTTTGGATATATCGATTTCATGTTCGGCCCTTCATATAACATTCGGGAAAAGGAATTTGCCTTGTTTGGTGAATTTGCAATTGGATTTGCTTTTTGATCTATCAAATCTACCGACCTCACCAGTTTTACCGAAAATCCAAATAATTTGAGTAAGGAATTAAGCATACCAGATGCAGTAGTGATAAATAAAATCTACGTTATCAGGGAAGAACAAGTGATGTTAGATAAGGATTTGGCTAAACTTTACGCCGTGTAAACCAAGTATTTAAAACCCCAAGTATGAAGAAACATAGAACGATTCCCCGGCGATTTTATGTTTGAGTTAACCAACAAAGAATTCAATAACTTGAGGAGCCAAATTGACACCTCAAGTTGGGGAGGAACAAGGTACATACCAATGGTTTTTACTGAAATAGGAATCCCTCAATTATCAACAGTATTAAACAGTAAAAGAGCTATTATGGTCAATTTGCAAATTATGAGGGTATTTGCTAAAATGCGAAGAATATTACTTACCCATAAGGACCTGTTTCTGAAAATGGAACAAATAGAAAAGCACATAACTGGTCAAGACGAAAAAATCAAACTGCTATTTGATTATCTCAAACAATTCATCAAACACCAAAATACCCCAAGAATCAAAATCGGATTCAAACAACAGGAATAAAATTGCACACAACATTAGAAGCAAATACTTACCTATCTAATACGATCCATGACCTCACTAGCTTCACAAAAATCGCATTAAACAACTAAAAGAAGACCAAAAATTGAGCAAAGAAATAAGCATTCCGCAAGAAGTTATTGTAAGTAAAATACATCAAATCAGGGGAAGAAAAGTGATGCTGTCCCGAGACTTATCGGAACTCTATCAAGTAGAAACTAGACGGTTAAACGAACAAGTGAAAAGGAATATCGGTCGGTTTCCCGAACGCTACATGTTCAAATTAACAACTAAAGAATACAATTCTCTAAGATCGCATTTTGCGACCTTAAAGAAAGGTCAGCATTCTAAATACCCACCTTACGCTTTTATGGAGCATGGAATATTAATGCTGTCAAGTGTTTTAAGAAGTGAAAGAGCAGAAAAAGTTAACATACTTATCATTGATACATTTGTTGAATTAAATGAAATTCTGCTAACCCACAAAGACTTACTAATTGAAATCGAAGAAATCCGAAAAAAAGTATCAGGACAGGACCAAAAGATAGAACTTATATTCAACTATCTCAAACAATTCATCAAACACCAAAATACCCCAAGAATCAAAATCGGATTCAAACTACAGGAATAAATTCGTCCAATCGCCCCCGCAGACAAAACCCAACACCAAGTCATCATTTATTCCAAATACATGAAGCTTCCGTTTTAGGTGAATGACTTAAAAAGCATATCAAATCCCTGCTAGATTAACTTTACAAAAAGTATGTATAATCATTGGACTAATATTATTATTGTGGATAATTAAGTTTGTATGAATATAATTTTAAAGAAAATCAAACGATTGATTTGGGATGATTCAAAATCAATTGATAGGGTTCACAAATACTGGGTTCAACCAGATGATGGAACTAACAAACCCATTGATTACACAAAAAGGGTAGAAAAAAGTGAGTTTCTGTTTAAACAGATACAACAATTTAGCCCTCAAATGAGAATCTTGGAAATAGGTTGTAATGTTGGTAGAAATTTAAATTTCCTGTTCGAGAAGGGTTACAAAAACCTATCAGGGATTGAGATATCAGAAAATGCAATTGAGCAAATGCAGATTGTATTCCCAAGCATGTTTAACCAAATAAAAGTATTTAACAGTTCAGTTGAGGATATTATAAAAAGTCCCGAACTTGACAAATTTGATTTAATCTTCACAATGGCAGTAATGGAACATATTCATAGTGATAGCAATTGGATTTTTGCAGAACTTGCAAAACTGTCGGAAAAGTACATAATAACAATTGAGGACGAAAAGAGTATTTCATGGAAACATTTTCCAAGAAATTACAAAAAAGTTTTTGAGAAAATAGGAATGAAGCAAATCGATTATCAAGACTGCTCAAAAATTAAAGGTTTTCACAATGGGTTTTATTATAGACTATTTGAGAAAATACCCACATAGTTGGTGACATTTAATTATCTAATCCGGTCTACCGACCTCACCAGTTTCTCGTCCCTTCTGATAAACCGGTTGGCCAGGATATTGCAGATGGCAGCTACAGGTGTGAGATAGAATCCTGTCTGGTATTCCCCTACTGAGGTAATCAACCATATTTTCTGTCCATCAATAGCAAAATATACCACGAACCCAATTACACCCATCATGATCAAGGAATTTAGTGCCCCCAGTTTCATTTGAGATAACCTGTTTTTGTATTTGAAGATTTCGTACCCAGCAATGCATGCAGCCACCAAGGCCAGTAATCCAGTAATGGAATAGGGATTATAAGTTCGCTCCGGCAGGGTATTGGAATCTGGTGTAAACTGATAGAACAAGGCAAAGATTTCGTGTTTTTCACCAGAATTGGGATGCTCATTTATCCATAGCGGCAACACTAAAGTGGCGATCATCAGCACACAAGCCAGAAAGAGAAATACGGATTGGATTCTTTGTAACATCTTGGGGTATGGGTTAAATTGCGAGTGCAAATTTAATGAAACCAGACGGGTTTCCAACTTGTTTAAAATCCGAAATCATCAAGATGAATTCAGCATACGTTATAGATATCCTAAGAACGCCCATTGGCAAGTTTGGTGGCACATTAGCTACCAGGAGGCCTGATGATATGGCTGCCCTAGTGATAAAGGCACTGATCAAGCGAAACCCTTCTGTAGATGTTAACTTGATCGAGGATGTGATATTTGGTGCTGCCAACCAGGCAGGGGAAGATAACAGGAACGTGGCCCGGATGGCCTTGTTACTGGCCGGATTGCCAATTGAGGTGGGCGGGGTAACGGTAAACAGGTTATGTGCTTCCGGTTTGCAGTCAATTATGGATGCCTCACGTGCCATAATATTGGACGAAGGCGGTGTTTACATTGCTGGGGGTACGGAAAGCATGAGCAGGGCACCTTATGTTACTGCCAAACCTGAAACGGCATTTAGCAGAAAAGTAGAAAGCTATGACTCTACCATTGGATGGCGATTTACCAATCCAACCTTGGCTAAAATGTATTATCCATTCTCAATGGGTGAAACGGCAGAAAATGTAGCTGAAAAATGGAAAATAACACGTGAGGAGCAGGACGGGTTTGCCTATAATTCTCAGGTAAAATATAAAAATGCCCACGAGGCCGGGAAATTTGAATCGGAACTGGTACACGTGAAAATCCCACAAAGAAAAGGAGACCCGATTATCTTTAACAAGGATGAACATCCACGATTATCCCCCTTGGAGAAACTTGCCACTTTAAAACCTGCTTTTAAAGAAAATGGCACAGTAACAGCCGCAAATTCTTCCGGGATCAATGATGGGGCAGCAGCCTGTTTACTGGCCAGCGAGGAAACTGTTAAGAAAATGGGAGTTAACCCAATGGCCAGGGTGGTATCCATGGCCATTGCTGGTGTTTCCCCTGATACTATGGGAATCGGCCCCGTTCCAGCTACAAAAAAAGCCTTGAAAAGGGCGGGCTTAAATATCAATGACATAGACCTGATAGAACTAAACGAGGCTTTTGCTTCTCAATCCATCGCCTGTATCCGGGACCTTGGCCTTAACCCGGAAATTGTAAATGTCAATGGAGGCTCCATAGCCATCGGTCACCCGCTTGGATGTAGTGGAACCCGCATCAGTGCCACCCTGCTCCACGAAATGCGGAAAAGACAAAAAGTCCGCTATGGTTTGGCCACCATGTGCATTGGGGTCGGACAGGGTGCAGCAGTGATATATGAGAAATTATAGGGAAATTGGTTTGTTAATCCAATCATTTAGCATTTGAAATATTTCTTTGAAATAGCTTACAAAGGGACTAATTATCATGGTTGGCAATCACAAAAGAATGCCCTTGGAATCCAGGAAGTCATAAATAATGCGCTTTCAACAATTCTTGGATCTGCCATCGTGTGTACCGGTAGCAGCAGAACAGATACCGGAGTACATGCGCTGAAACAGTTCTTCCATATCGAAGTGGAAACTAAGCTGGATGATAATTTCAGATATCGCTTAAATTCCTTCCTGCCCAATGATATTACTATCATGAACATTTTCAACGTTGTTGATTCGGCGCACTGTAGGTTTGATGCCGTTTCAAGATCATATCAATACAAAATTTCTAAAGTCAAAGATCCTTTCATGTTCGATACTGCCATTTTTGTTAGCCCTATATTGAATTTACAGAAAATGCAGAAGGCTGCTAGTTTGTTGATCGGGGAACATGATTTTACCAGCTTTAGCAAGGTAAAGACAGATGTGAAAAATTTCCGATGCAATGTTGAAGAGGCAACATGGTCAGAAAACAATAATTTACTATTGTTTGATATTAAAGCTAACCACTTCCTTCGGGGGATGGTAAGAACAATCGTGGGCACTATGTTGGAGATAGGACATGGCAAAATTGCATTCGAGGACTTTAACAGGATAATCAAATCAAAAGACAGAAAAAAAGCAGGCGCAGCAGCACCAGCTAAAGGCCTGGCATTAATGTCGGTAGAATATCCATTTGAGATTTTTCTTAATGAATAAGGTATATTTGTCTTTCATAAAATAAAATTATTGGAGCAGGATAATCATAGCGGCAGAATAATGGATGCGAAAGTCTTAAAAAGGCTATTCAAGTTCGTCAAGCCATATATTGGGAGGTTTTATTTTTTGATTTTCCTAACCATTTTACTGGCAATTGTAATCCCCATAAGGCCTTTTCTGGTACAGATAGCCATAGATGATCATGTTTTAGTTGGCGATTTTCCAGGCTTGCTTAAAATTGTGATGTTAATTGTTGGGGTACTGGTTATTCAGGCAATTGTCCAGTATTTCCACACTTATCTATCTGGTTGGTTAGGTCAATATATAATCAAGGATATAAGGGTCAAACTATACAAACACCTGGTAAGTCTTAGGTTGAAATTTTTTGATAATACACCAATTGGCCGATTGATAACCCGGGTTATATCTGACATTGAAACATTATCTGAAGTATTCAGCCAGGGGATTGCCATGATGATTGGAGATTTGCTACAACTGGTATTTATCGTTGGATTAATGTTTGCCACCAATTGGAAATTAGCCCTGGTCAGCCTGGCAACTTTCCCCATATTGTTAATAAGCACCTATATATTTAAAGAAAAGATCAAGGTTTCGTTTAACAGGGTTCGCAATGCAGTGGCAAATCTCAATTCCTTTGTACAAGAGCATGTTACAGGAATGAATATCGTACAGATTTTTAATGTCGAACAAAGGGAAATGGATAAATTCAAGGAGATCAATGAAGAACATAAAAGAGCCAATGTCAGGTCTGTTCTATATTACTCAATTTATTATCCAGTCGCAGAAGTGATCGGGGCAGCAGGGATTGGGCTTTTGGTTTGGTATGGTGCCAAAGGAGTTATCAACACTGATGTAACAGGCATTACATTAGGCACACTGGTGGCATTTATCATGTATATAAATATGTTTTTCAGGCCGATACGAATGATAGCTGATAGATTCAATATTTTGCAAATGGGAATTGTAAGTTCATCCAGAATATTGTCCCTGATGGACAATAAAGATTTTGTTCCAGATGATGGAACCATCCAACTGGATAATCTTAATGGAGTAGTTGAGTTCAATAATGTTTGGTTTGCCTACAAGGAACGTGACTATGTGCTTAAAAAGATATCATTTCATGTAAATGCTGGTGAAACCCTGGCATTGGTTGGGGCAACCGGGGCAGGAAAATCATCAATAATTAATTTGCTGAATAGGTTTTATGATATTAACCGTGGCAAGATAAAAATAGATGGAATTGATTTGCAGGACATTCAATTGAAATCTTTGAGAAAAAATATAGGGGTAGTGATGCAGGATGTATTTCTGTTTTCTGGCTCTATCAGGGAGAATGTAACCCTCGGGAATAGTGTGATAACTGATGAAGAAATAATGAATGCAGCTAAAATGGTTGGGGCGAAGAAATTCATTGAACGCCTGCCAGGAGGATTGGATTACGAAGTGATGGAACGGGGAGCTACCTTGTCTGTTGGTCAAAGGCAACTGCTGTCATTTATCCGGGCCATGGTTTACAATCCCAAAATTATCGTGCTGGATGAAGCCACATCCTCAGTGGATACCGAAACCGAGGAAATGATCCAAAAGGCTATCAACAAATTGATGAAAGGAAGAACAGCAATAGTAATAGCCCATAGATTGTCAACTATTCAAAAGGCCGACAAAATACTCGTATTGGATAAGGGCGAAATAATGGAGGAAGGTAATCACGAAGAACTGCTTGCCAAGGAAGGATATTATTCCCAGCTTCACAGGATGCAATATAAAGCTGCAGTTTAGGTTTACTATTCAAATCAGTAAAAAAGAAGATATTGATGTTTAGGTGCTGGATAATAGCTATTATTTTAATTGTGCTTTCTGGCGGATACCAATCAATGGCCCAGTCCAAAAAACTTCCCAGGATCAGAAAAGGCAAACCACTACCAAGGTTTAAAAGAAATAAGAAGATGGCTATTATTTGCCCCATTTTCGTGGCCAATGAATATCCTTACCAGGGTATAGGATTTAAAATAGGCGACCCATTTGCCATTACATACAAGCTGTATTTATCTCCAAAATTTGCTGTTTCCCTCGATGGGGGTTCGGCGGCCAGTGGTTTGTACAGTGAGTTTCATAAGGGGAATTTTTCAAACCTTAGCACCACTGACACAGCATTTTATGAAGCACATAAAATCAATCAGGAAATAGTGGTTCAGGCGAGATTGGTATACCATCAGGAAATATTTTCAAAATCCATCAAGGGATTGGATTTGATAGGTGGATTTGGATGGCAGGTTAGAGATTTGGATATTCAATATGAGTTTTTCACTGAGGATCAATTTGGGGTTAGGTTAAATAGATCACTTCCTGTTAATGACTTCACCATGGGGCCGGAATTTATGATCGGGGTGGAGTATGCTTATTTCAATATGCCTGTTTCAGCTTTTGCAGAGGTTAACTTCTTCCAAAACCTGAATGTGCCAAATGCTAAAATTCGATTACAAGGAGGAATGGGGCTTCGATATGTTTTCTGATGATTATCTTCGGCCAAATATTAATAATATTGATTTAAGAACAAGGAACATCGAATCGCAAATTTTGGAACAGGTTCAGTTCTAAGATCTTATATCGATAATCACGAAACTGCTGCCAGGCAAACTTGTTCGATGTTCAATTTAATTTCAGCTTGCTAGGCTTGACATAAGATTTAATTGATGTAACCTCTTTTGAAAATAAACGTACCTTTATATATCCTACATTTAGGAGTTATATATTATGAAAGGAACAAACCTCGGTGAATTTGAAGAGATAGTGATGCTTACCATTGCCGCATTTAATGACAAATCCTATGGAGTATTGATCAAGCGTGAGATTGAGGAAAGAACCAATAGGAAAGTCAGTATGGGCGCAATGTATTCTGCACTTGGCCGCCTGGAGGAGAAAGGATTTGTCGAGTCGTTTTGGGGGGAAGCCACTAAAGAAAGAGGCGGAAAAAGAAAGCGGCTGTTTAAAGTGACACAAGCCGGTAAGCAGGCACTTATAGAAGCAAAGGGCATAAGGGACGATTTGTGGCGCATTTCCAGTGAAATAATCACAGGTACAATATCTGATGAATAATCAAAATTTCAACAATAAAGAACTACCTGGTTGGGCTTACAAATTCTTTTGCTGGTATTGTGACCCTTTAAAGTTTGAAAACGTTCATGGGGATTTGGAAGAGCTTTTTTATGATGACAAGAAAATTTTAGGCCCCAAGAAAGCCAGGTTAAATTATACTCTCAGGGTTTTGGGATTGACCAAAAACTTCTTTTTTAGTAATAAATCACCACGCAATAAAAACCATTTTGGCATGTTTAAAAATTATTTTACAATCGCCTATCGTAATTTACTGAGGAACAAAACATATTCCGCGATCAATATTTCGGGACTAAGCATTGGATTGGCAAGTTGCTTACTTATTGTTCTCTATGTATTAAGTGAATTAAATTACGATGCATTCCATCCCCAAGCAGAAAATATCTACCGCCTTACCAACCACAGGATATTAAGTAATACCTCCGAAAACCTGACCACTACCCCTTTGCCCCTCGGCCCGGTAATGGCATCTGAATTTGAAGAAATTGAAAGTTATGTCAGGGTTTTTAATGAAATAGAACCAATTATAAAATACAAGGATAAATTATTTGTTGAAAGCAAGTTCTTCTTTACCGATCCTTCCTTTTTTGAAGTATTTGGCTATGGCCTGGAATCTGGGGATCCAAATTCTGTACTTGATGCCCCAAATAGTGTAGTTGTCAGCAAAGACGTGGTAAATAGATACTTTGAGGGAAAAGACCCCATCGGTGAGACTATAAAATTTCGTAAATGGGGACAGGAGCAATTATACGTGGTGTCGGGCATCCTTAGTGACCTGCCTGAGAAAAGTCACCTTTCCTTTGATTTCCTGGCAAAACAGGAAACGAACCAAAACTTGTGGCATGGAATGCATGGTCAGGATTGGTACTTCACTGGAGGGGCCAGAACCTACATTAAGTTAGGGAGGCACACCAATACATCAGCGTTTGAGTCGCTGTTGCCTGATTTTGTTGAAAGACATTTTCCTGAGACAGTCAAAGGAGGTACAAATCTTAAATTGCAAAAGATAACTGATATCCATTTACATTCACATCTGGACAATGAATTCAAAGCCAATGGCAATATTGTATATATCTATGTTTATACGGCAATAGCCATCTTGGTGCTTATGGCAGCATGTATCAATTTCATGAATCTTTCCACAGCGCGATCCACGCTAAGGGCAAAAGAGGTTGGCGTAAGAAAAGTAATGGAAGCTTATCGAAATCAATTAGTAATGCAATTTATGGGTGAGGCTTTTATCATGACGATAATTTCCTTGGGTTTAGCAATATCAATTGTTTTCCTGGTTTTACCCTACTACAACCTTTTAGTAGGAAAAAGTCTGGAATTAAGATTTATTGATGGTGGACCTACCCTGCTTGCCGTGCTGGGGATTGGCCTTGTTTCCGGATTGCTATCTGGGAGCTATCCCGCCTTTATGTTATCAGCATTTAAACCAGTGGACACACTTAAAGGATCGATCAGTAATTCTATAACAGGATCACTATTAAGGAAAGTTTTAGTTACGGTTCAGTTTGTGATTACTTTATTATTGCTGATCGGCTTGGGGGTAATTAATGACCAACTTGATTTTATCAAGTCCAAAGATTTAGGTTATTCCAGTGATCAAGTGATTTACTTGGATGGGGGTAATGTACCAATAACTCAATTAACGGTATTCAAGGATGAGATCACCCGAAACACTGATATTAAAATTGCAAGTGCCACCTACTCATTACCAGGTAGCCAACAATATGGTGCTGGGACAGGAGTATTCAAACCTGATGGAATTGACCGTAATATACAAATGAAAGTTTCATCAGTGGACTATCAATATTTTGATTTGTTTTCATTACAAATTGTAGAAGGAAGGAAATTCAATCCAGAATCAGATTATGATATAGGAAATTCATACCTAATTAATGAAACAGCAGCAAATAAATTGGGCTGGAGTTATGAAGAAGCAATTGATAAACAATTAGTAATGTTCAACATGTTAGGTGATTCCATTGGGGCAAGAAAAGTAGTGGGCATCGTTAAGGATTTCCATTACGAATCATTACATGAGCAGATAAAGCCATTGGTTATGCGCTACAGTCCAAACTCCTGGGGTGTAGCAGTAAAACTAAATACCGCACGGTTTACAGAAACTGTAGCTGATATAACAACCTCCTGGAAGAAAATAATCCCGGAAGTACCCCCTGAAATAGTTTATCTGGACAGTGAATTGGAAAGCTTTTATCTCAAAGATCAAAAACTAGGTGAAATAATCAAATATTTCTCTATCCTTGCCATAATAGTAGGGGCACTGGGGTTATTTGGGCTGGCTTCATTTTCCGCAGACCAGAGGGTAAAAGAACTTGGTATCAGGAAAGTTTTAGGAGCTTCATCTGTTAATCTTATTTATTTGCTGCTTAAAGATTTCAACAAACTTGCCGCCATTGGACTGTTGGTTGCATCTCCTGTGGCTTACTATATGATGCAACAGTGGCTGGGTAATTTCGCCTACCAAGTGGAACAGGGGGTTTTAAATTATATACTAGCAGGGGCAGTGGCTATACTAATGGTTGGGGTTACGGTTTCATATAAGGCCAGAAGGGCAGCCCAAGTTAACCCTGTGGACTCTTTACGAAATGAATAATCCAGATAACCTGAAAACCTGACCAATCATTGCCCACACAACTTTAATATTACCGGATTCAATTCAGCCTCATTACTTCAACTTTTACCATCACTTGACACCAATTGAGAGATCCTAGGTTAAAAATCAACAATGGGGAATTAACGATTCAAGATTTTATTTCACTAAAAGTTTTGTAATCTTTTTAGATAGATATTTGTTGTAATCGTATGTTTCAAACCGGCATTAATCATTTACTTCAATCAGTTGCTTCTGATTTTATGATTGCATTGATGAAACTAATCAGTCTTACCGGAAATCAATCATTTTACTTGTTTGCAATCATTGTCCTAATGTTTGGGATAGATTATCGGAAAGGATTTATCATTACACATGTAATCGTGTGGACAAGTGCATTCACCTGGCTGTTTAAGCATTGGGCCAATTACCCACGGCCATTTGACATAGATCTGGGTTTAAATGATTTCGGGGGTGACAAAAACCAATTAAACCTCGACTTTGGTCAGCAACTTACCCAAGGAATATTTGGGCTGATCCCGGAAAATATACTGGAAGCCGCACGCAGCTCGGGCATAAATTCAAAAGGCTTTCCTTCAGGGCACGTAAGCTTGGTCACTTCATTTTTTCTCTCTGTTAATGCATTGTTCAAAAGGAAAGAATTATTTATGATCGCTGTGACAATGATTGTATTGACAGCAATCTCCAGGTTGTTTCTGGGGCAGCATTTCCTGGCAGATGTAATTGGCGGGTTTGCATTGGGATTCTTTGTTTTTTTCATCGCTTTAAAAGTGATTATCCACAATAGTCAACAGGAAAAGCCATCCATGCTGATTATGTTTATTAGAAGAATAAGGATAAGATCGGCACTTATATTCTTTTATCTGATTTTAATCCCTCTGGTTTTGGTTGTAATAGCCGTTGATTTCAATTTTATTCTAACCCAATTATTGGGGATAAATATTGGCTACTTGATTATTGGCATACAAGGACATCCCAGGTGTGACAACAAGGTCAAGAAAATAGTTTTGAGGGTAGCAATTGCCAGTACCTTGCTTATTTTTTTCATCTATTTAGGATCCTTATTACCTTTTGAAAATCTACAGATTATGTCTCTTGCTACCGTGATTGAATATTTTCTAACATGGTGGTTAAGCAGTTTGATTTGTCTAAAACTAGGGCTGCTAACAAGAGAACAAGTAGGTTAACCTAAAGGATGGCTTATTGAGCAGGATCACTGCCAATCTACTTCCACTGCCCTATTTCATCCATTTTAGGTACTAACATGTCTCATCTTACGAGATAAGACTCATCAACAACCATCTTATGGCAAGTTGGCCGCAATCTTGTTCAACATCCCTCAGAATTCTTAATAAAACATCGTATTAAGAATTCTGCATAAAATTATCATCTATGAAAAATACCAATAATAAAAAGAGGAAGGAGGATATTTTCAATTCCGAATTCCTGCCCCATATCGATTCATTGTATAATTTCGCTTATGGTTTAACCCTTGATGAAAATGATGCAAAAGATTTAGTCCAGGAAACATGTCTTAATGCATTCAGGTTTATTGAATCATTTGAAAGAGGAACAAATGCCATGGGCTGGTTGTACAGAATCTTAAAAAACCTTTTCATCAACAAATACAGGAAAAAAAGTAGAGAGCCGATCAAAATCGATTATCAAGAGCTGGAATCATATTATAATTCTGATGATTTCGATGAACAAATTACTGCTGATTTAAGAATTGATTCTGTTAAAAATATGATGGGTGATGAAATCACAACTGCTATCAATAGCCTTAATGTAGATTTACGAGCTGTAATAATATTATGTGATATAGACGGTTTCAAATATGATGAATTGGCATTAATACTGGATGTTCCTATAGGCACAGTAAGATCAAGGATACACACGGGAAGGAAGCTCCTTAGGAAAAAACTAGCAGTATATGCAAGAAAGGCAGGTTACATTCGCGATCATAATACTTTAGAAAGAATCAACATAAATGATTTAGCCCAAATAAATAAATCCCCTTGGGATATTAGACCAGCCACGATATCTTCCCAACCTATAGCGGGATAATTTTTAATCCAAAGTGGATAATTAGTGTCTGTCCATAATGTCATCCATTGAAAATCACCATTTACCCCAAACC
>CBDVAV010000047.1:0-13398 GCA_965372055.1 uncultured bacterium
CACATGCCTCCCTGAAGATTGAATATGGTTTTACTGGATTGATCTCCAATATTTTGTACAGAAGTTTCCAGGCTTGCTCTTCACTTACGTTGATATATTCATTTTTGGGATTTTCATATGAACTATAGGCCGAGTTTATCACACTAAAACTGAGCCTGGTGCATATTAATTCATAAAGAATATCAATTTCTTCTTCCATTAGCGGATATTGCCCGTGATATCCTTTTATCAACTCTTCAGCAACCGCAATAGGATCATCCTTATCAAGCATTATATAAGTAGCTGCTACTGCCAATTCATTTATAGTGTTGGTTTTGCCCATATCCCCGAAATCAATCAGCCCGGTAATGGCATCTTCTTTAACCAGTAAATTATAATCGTTGGCATCATTATGAATCACACTTTCCCTGCATTTTCTCAGCTTGGGCAATACACTGGTTTCAAATTGAAACAAGAAGTAATCTGCTATGCGCCTCTTTTCAAGATTTGAAATATATTTAATTTTGTCACTGATATGATGGGCATTTTTAATGTCCCAATATTGGATGCGGTTTAAGCCTGGATAACTAAAGTTTGACAAAGTCCGGTCAAGCTGGCCCATGAAGCTACCTAAATTATTAATCAATGCTTCTGAATGAGTTTTTACATCAACTAGGAATGTTCCTTCGAGGTAAGATAATAAAAGTGCTTTATATGTATATCCATTTGCCCCCTCTAAAGTAAAGCAATCTTCTCCGTTAGTTGTAGGGATGATTTCGGGGGTTTTCCCCTTAAAGCCTTCTGTTGTTAAGTAGTTAAGTATCTTAACAGTGGCATCAACAAAAAGCTTATCTTCATTCCTGTTGAATATTTTAAAGATATATTTTACACCCTTTTCGTCCTTTACTTTAAAATTCTGATCGATATAACTTGGTAAACCCTCGGCCTTGAATTTTTTGCCATACTTATGATAAAGTAAGTCCTCCGCTTCTGAAGGTGTAAAATTAGGATTGATTGGAGTTTCCAACTTATTACAATTCTAAGTGATGCTATTTCTCGTAAGGGTTTTTCTTCTTTTGACTCAACTTTTCTATGGTTGAATTCAATCTTCTTTCTTTGGTTTCAGCCTTTTTAGCCTCACTTATCCAATTTGCATATTCCTTTCTGTTTGTATAAGATAAGGAATCAAAAAATTCTTTTTCCTGGGGATGGGATTTAAAGAAATTTTCCAATTCCAGTGGGACATCAACAATTCGCTCTTCGGTATCAACTTCTACAGTGACTTGTACCATCTCTCCAAAACTTTTACCTATTGAACTTCTTACTTCTTTAGTTAATCCCAGTATATGTGAACCAGTGCCCATATTCACTATCAACCCCCTGTATTCAATGCCCTCGAAATTTGCCTTCACCTTTACCCTTTTCATTCCAAAGGCTTTCTCAACGTCAAAGGGAATACTTACAAAAGCTGCATCCTGTTTGCCATGTTGTTCAATCGTTGCTTCAAATTTCCGAATTTTGCTTTTCATAGTATTATTAATTGGACAATTGGCGGTTATTGCCACTCCAATAGGAGACTTTTCTCTCCACAAAATTATATCTGTCTCCTGATGAAAGGAAAAAGAATTTCCCGCCATTTCTCAGTACAGTAGAATCATTATGTTCCTTCCAAAGTTTTGTATTGTAAATGGCTACTAAACTTTTCCCAATCACTTCAAATTCACTTCCTTGAACCACAATAGCTGTATTTTCGTCCAGTCCTATTCCAAGCAATCCTGGATGTGCCATCAGAATTTCCACGAGGTCGAATTGCCGGTTTCGTTTAAGGAGATGTTGATCAATAGCCACATTGTTGATAAACGAAAAGCCTTCCTCATGATCCCCCATCATAATAGTATTGGTTTGGGTATCACCTCTTGCTAGGTATGATCCCTGGATGGTAGCACCCGCGGAACTGCCGCCAATTACACCCCCTCTTTCCAAAACTGATTCAAATTCCCTTTGTGTCAATGTCCCCAGATATGAATCAGCGATCCGCCACTGCCGGCCACCTGTAAACCAGACCCCTTTGGCATTGCGGATTGGCTCTGTGAACTCTTCAGAGTTGGCCAACTGCCTATCTTTCGTATGAAGTACCGTGACATTCATCACACCCCGGGAAGTCCAATATTCTTTGCTGCGATCCATCATTTCTTGGGTTACAGTATCAGTGCCTGCCGTTGGCACAACCACGATATTGGCGTCCTTTCCGCCAGCCAATTCAATAAATTTATTGGAAATTGTAGAATCACGCATTGCTCCGCCAACAATTACCAGAGAGCCATTGGTAAGCGCATCAATATTAAAATCAATATCTGAGAGAGAGTTGTTGCTCTCTACAATGGGCTCTGTGTTACACGCAATTACAATTGTGATCAGTAATGCAATAAATATGTTTCTCATAATCTGTATTATTTTTTTAGTCAATCATTTTCCAAAATGCAATACCGCCAGCCTGTTTTCCTAATTCTGCACTTGCTACTTTCTTCAGTGTTTTTAAATTAATCACATCCATTGTGCCAGGATCACCTCCTATGCCCTCCACCGATATAAATGCAAATTTGCTATCCGGTGAAACCGCTACACCGTGAGATACTTTCCTGGTATTAATAATTTTGGCGAGTTCTTTTCTCTTTTTCAAGTCCCAAATTGCAGTGGCTCCCTCAGATTTATAGGTAACGATCAGTTTCTTACCATCTGGGGTAATGTCAATATTATAGGGCCCTTTACCAGTTTGCATTCTATGGGTTATTTTCCAACTGTCAAGATCTATTTCCAGTATTTGGTTCGATCCATTTCCAGCTACATAAGCTTTGTTTTCATGAGGGTGAAGTGCGACCCATGTTGGCTTGGTTTTGGACATCGTCATTTTCCCCATACCCATCATTTTCTTCTCCTCCATAGAAGCCATTTTCATATTCCCATTTTCTTCCTCAAGCCCTTTGTCAAGATTTAAAACCCTGCTCACTTTCAAGTCCAGGGCATCGATCTCAAACAATTCTCCGGACATCATACCAACGGAATATTGCTTCATGCCATCTGGGGATAGCCTGGAACCGTGTGGCATAACCCCAGTGGTGATCCTTTTCAATTCGGTCATGGTTTCAGGATCAACCACAGAAACTGAACTGGGGATCATATCACCATGAAGGTTAAAATTCACCACGTATAACAAACCTGTAGCACTGGATATTTGCATTGAGGCCGGAAACATTCCAAGTTCCGTCTGGCCAACAATCTCATCAGTGCCCGTGGCAAATTTGTATACTTTACCATAAGGATTTCCATGTGCCAGCGAAAGATACCAGAAGTCCCCATCGGGGCTAACAGTTATGCCATGTGGCCCTTCGATTTCTGCTGGCCAAATACCAACCGGGATACTTTTTATTGTCTCCGCATTGTTTCCATCAAATTTGACCACTGATACCTCATCTTCAGATTCAGCAGTCACATATATATAATATTCTTGAGCATCAGCTATATTAAAACTGCGTAATACAAATAGTAATAAGCAAGCCCTTATCATCAAAATCAACGATTTATTCAGTTTCATTTACTTTCAATTTTGGTATTCTTAGGTTTCTCCGGCTCCAATTTTGCTGCCCATAGCCCACTGTTCCAGTCAGAATAAAATATATGACCTTTATAAGGTTGCGCCCCCCAGGTAAAAGGTGCATTTGGAACATACCCATTGGGATCACTTGGGATTATCCATCCGATTTCCCTGCCTTGTTTAAAAAGGTCGCCCATCAACTCACCACTGAGGTCAACTACTCGTACCCCTCCATTGTAAAACGCCACGTAGAGTATATCGTCTTCTACCCAGAGGTTATGTGACCCTGCCCCAGGCACTTCAAACCTGGCAATTTCCTCTGGGTTTTCCAAATCTGTGAAATCAATTATATGAAGGAAACCACCTGCAATATTATCTTTTGTAACATCGCGGCCATAAGGGAAAATCTCATCCCCTGCAATTACATAGAACTTACCAGTTGACTTGCTCCTATATGGAAAAGCAGCATGGTTTGCCCCACTGGGATATGCATAACTTGCAAATTTTACTGGATTTTCGGGTGAACCCCCAGCTATGCCATTACCTACATCAACCAGTTGGACACCATCACTCCAGTTTGAGGAATAGGCAATCCCATCCTCTACCCAAACATCGTGAATTGAATGTCCTGGAGACTCTAATTCGAAATTGTTCACCATTCGGGGCGATTTTGGGTCCTCAATATTTATTATGTAATATTTCCTCCCAGCGCTTAGCGCATAAACATGGTTTTTGCTGATAAATATGTTGTGAACTCCACCGGTAAGATTCTCAGTAAAAGTTGAAATGATTGATACATCCCGAGGATTGGATACATCCAGAATAACCAGGCCATTTTTTCGGTTTGATGCCCCCTCCCTACTTATGACACAAATCTTTCCATCTTCAGAAACCTTAACATCATTAACTGTTCTTGCATCTACCTGGATACTGTCTATCTTGGTTATTTGACCAGGGTTGGTTACATCCCAAAAATAGGCAGTTCCATCCGCCCCCCAGGTCCCGGTAACAGCATAATCCCTCCCGTCAATGCCTTCCCAAACCCAGAAATCAGAGGTGTGCTTTTCATTGACCGATCCTTTGCCAACAAATTCTACTTTCCTTTGAACTCCACGGGGATTTATTTTAACCGTTTTATGTGCTGTAAATTGCCCACTTGAAACCGAAATCGTATACAATCCCGGTTCATCAGCTACAAATCTGCCATCTTGCTTTATCATGGCCGATGCGCTTGAAGACACATCATAAGCCTTGCCTTGAAAAGTATATAGTACCGGGGCATCCTGAATTTCCCCGCCTTTATCATCAAATGCTTTGGTTATAAAATGGAATACATCTCCGGTACGGGCCTCATCAATATCTGATTCCAGTGTAATTTTTGAAACTGGATTCTCAACAACATTGATATTTATACTGGTTTGGATATCTTCAATGCCTGCTGTAATTATTGTTTGACCACTTTTATAAGTACTTAGGTTATTAAATCTATCAAGAGAGGCTATTTCTGGGTTTTTCGATTTGAAATTAAGCTCCACACCTTCCCTTTCCAATCCTGCCTCATCTATAACTTTTATTTTTAAAGGCATGGTAACGCCTTCGTAAATCTCGTTTGGGACATCCTGAATTTCAATAATGGCTAAAGGTGGATATTTAATGTTCACATCTAAATCGAGTCTTGCCCGTAGTGATCTATCCCCGGAAGGATCGGGGCTTATAACAATAATTGAATAAGTCCCAGGTAAATATGCGGTTAAAGTGTTGGTTGAATCTACACTTACCGCTTTAGGCTTCCTTGAAAACATACGAATTTGCCTATTGGTCATTTCCTTGCCATTTTCATCCATAACCACGGCTGTCAGCGTTACTCTTTCCCCCACGCTCATGCTGATATCAGATGGGGTTACTTTTATGAGTATATTGCCTTCTTGTGCTGTCACGCTTGAACACACCAGGAGTAGCAAAATCACCCGAAATTGTCCTATGATCTTAAGTAGATTTTTCATTACATTAAAGGTTAAGTTAGATTAGGTGCATCAATTTAAGAAAATTGTGTAACTCTTCATTTATTTATTTTCTCAATCCCAAAAATATCCTCCTGGCTATTTCGGTGTCAAAATTTCCCGATTGGGAAATCTAATTTCAAGATTAACAACCTGACCCTTCGATCTTTGTCCATCTTCTTCGTATTTTTTAGCATGTATAATAAGAAGGTAAGATATATTAAAGCTGCCAATTTACTGATCATATCCATCCTAGTTTATTTGGGCAATACAAATATGCTATCTGCTCAAGATGGCGCTTTTATCTATGGCAAAGTCACAACAATTATTGGTGATACATACATGGGGCAGATCAGGTGGGGAAATGAAGAATCTTATTGGAGTGATATTATCAATTCTGTGAAAACCCGGAACACGAACTTGAAATACCTTTCCCTTGAAGACAGAAAAGAAAAAGATGAAGATAAAAAGGGTTTACTGGGAATTGACTGGAAGATATTGAGTATATGGGAAGATGAGTATAGTAATACATCCCATCAATTTACTTCTCAATTTGGTGATATTAAATCCATGGAAATGAAGGGAAGCAATAGCGTGAGGATAACATTGAAAAATGGAGTGGAATTGGACATTGAAGGAGGAAGTAATGATATGGGGGCCACGATTAATATCTATGATTTCGAAATGGGTAAAATTGGCCTTAAATGGAACAGAGTGGAAAGGGTTGATTTCTCAAATACCCCTTCCCGATTAGAAGAAAAATTTGGTGACCCATTATATGGTGTGGTGAAGACAGTGAGAAAGGGGGATTTTGAAGGATTGATTTGGTGGGATCAGGACGAAAATATCGGTAGCGATAAACTGGATGGGGATATTAAAAATGAGGATGTGTCAATTGAGTTTTCCAAAATAAAAAGTATCGAAAAAGATGGACATGGTTCCCAGGTTACCTTGTACTCTGGCAGACAATTGTACATGGTAGGAAGCAATGATGTGAATGACGAAAACCGTGGAATAACTGTGACAACTGCTGGTATCGGGGCAATAACAATTCCATGGACTGATTTTGTCAGGGTAGATTTTGAAAAACAACCTGACCTGTCAGCTTTTTATTATAATACTTTTGATGATCCGATTGGAATTACTGGTACAGTAAGAATAATTGATAATCAGAATATTACAGGATCGATTATATTTGACCTTGACGAGGCTTGGGAAATTGAAATGCTAGAAGGTGATGACGATGAGATACAATACAAAATCCCGTTCAGGAACATAAAAAAGATTATTCCCAAAAACTATAATTACTCCATCATCGAACTAAAAAACGGAGAAAGTCTCTTGTTAGGGGACCGTCGTGATGTCTCTGAGGACAACGATGGTATTTTGGTATTCAAACCCGGGAATGAAGATCCGATCTATATTAGTTGGAAAAGAATCGATGAGATTATCCTCAATTAATTGACTAACTTTAGTTTGATTAGCTGTGATATCGATTTTGAAGAAAAAACACCTTAAATATTTCCTCTTTGCATTTGCTTTTCTTGTTGTATTATCTTTAGTGTTTATCCTTTTCAGGCTTGATTTAGGCCCGAACTATTATATGACATTCGGATGGATTGTCTTGATAATCGCTTTACTATGGACAGGTAATGCCCAAATCTCCAAATATCTTGATTTCAAACTTCCCTGGCTAGAGTATGGTACTGTCAGGTTTTTTTCACAACTGGCATCGGGTTTAATTTATTCTTTATTGGTGATCAATCTATCATACCTTGTCCTGAAATCCCTGTTCACCACCGACCCTCCATCAATCGCCCAAATTATCGTGATGAATACTTATGGGGTGCTGATCATCCTACCGGTAATCTCAATATACTTTGGTGTTCATTTTCTTCGTTCATGGAGAAAGTCAGAGTTAGAAGCTGAGAAATTTCAAAAGGAGAGTATTAAATCCCAACTGGAGGCCTTAAAAAATCATCTTGATCCGCACTTTTTGTTCAACAATCTCAATATCCTTTCTTCGCTAATAGATAAGGACAAAGATCTGTCACAAGCTTACCTGGAAAAATTCGCAGAAATCTACCGGGTAATTTTGCAGAGTAAGGTCACTGAAGTTATTCCATTGTCCGAGGAAATGGACTTTATCAACGCATATATTTATCTAATTAAAATCAGGTTCGAAGAGAATATAGAAATATCCATGCAGCTTGACAGTGAATCGACATCTAAAATGTTACCGCCCCTAACCTTGCAGATGCTGGTTGAAAATGCCATTAAACATAACATTATTACAGAGTCAAAGCCACTCAAAATAGAGATATCTTCTAACGGGAGCCAATCGCTGATAGTAAAAAACAATCTAAACCCAAAACCAACTGCAAAAAATGATTCTGGGTCGGGCCTGGAGAATATCGAAAACAGGTATGCTTATTTTACCAATGAAAAAATAAAATTAAAAAATGATGGTGTTTATTTTACGGTAGAAGTACCGTTAATAGAGGTGGATGAAATATAATGAAAAAAAATCCGGATATGCGTGTATTAATATTAGAAGATGAAAGCCTGGCAGCAGAAAAACTACAAAACCTATTGCATGAAATTGATCCCTCGATTGAGGTCGTTCAGATTCTGAAGTCAGTGGAGGCTTCATTGAAATGGTTCGACCATAATGACGAGCCTGATCTAATCCTCAGTGATATCCAATTACTGGATAGCTTGAGTTTTGACATTTTCTCACAAAGGGAAATCAAATGCCCTATCATATTTACCACGGCGTATGATCAATATGCCATACAAGCATTTGAGGTCAATTCGGTTGATTATCTCCTCAAGCCCGTGCAAAAAGTAAAATTATCAGCGGCAATAGAAAAGTATAATACAAATCAAAACAGCGTTGGTGGTCATCTTTCCCCTGGAGACCTTGAAAAAATCTCTCAGATGGTAAAAAATAGCCGGCCAGAATACAAATCGCGATTCCTGGTTAAACTGGGACAGAAGATAAGGGCCATCCCTATTGATAAAATTGCTTATTTCCTTACCAAGGATAAACTTACCTTCCTGGTTACAGATACCGGGGACAAGTATCCATTGGACAATTCTTTAGAAGAGATTGACCAATTACTTGACCCAAACATTTTTTTCAGGCTTAATCGGAAATTTGTTGCCAAAATCAATGCAGTCAAAGAAATCCACCCTTACTTCAAAGGGAGGTTAAAAATCGAGCTTTCGCCCCCTATAGATGAAGATATCGTGATTAGTTCTGATAAAACCCCATCCTTTAAGAAATGGCTGGATAAATAGAGTCTGTCTATAAAATTAATCTCGATTGATTTTCAATGACTTTTACCCCGCCCCTAAAGGGTGAAGCCATTGAAAATCAGCACTCCCTTCAGGGTTTGGGGTAAATGGTGATTTTCAATGGACGACATTATGGACAGACTCTAAATAGTCATTTCTTAATTTCAAATTATTTAATTACTTTGCATTTAGGAATTTAATATTCGGAACATTTCAAAATGATTGTGTTTATTTATCTACATATAGGAATTTAATAGTGAAGGGTACTAACATTGGAGAGTTTGAAGAACTAATATTGCTGGTCGTGGGAGCCCTGGGAAGGAATGCTTACGGTGTAGCTATTAAAAATGAGATCATTTCACTTACAGATAGATTACCGAGTACTGGTGCGCTTCATACGGCACTACATCGGTTGATCAATAAAGGCTTTATTATCGCTGATCAAAGCTATAATGTCAAAGCCAGGGGAAGGCCTAAAATATACTTTTCCATCACCTCCCTGGGGAAAACCACGCTAACAAAAGCACGTAATTTAAGAAATGAATTGTTCGAAAGGATCCCCAATTTAATTAACTAACCGAGTTTAAATTCAAGTGATGATTTTTCATATTCATCAACTCTATATCCCGATTCGGCAAACTTATTATCAGATAGGTCGTTATAGCCATAAAAAGCCCATCCATCTAGATTAATTTGGCGTTAATAGATGTAGATGGCAAACTCAAACATTATTATGAAACCGAACCTTAAACTAATAAAGATTTTTCTCGTCCTAGTGCCCGTATTTTTATTTTTTTCTTCTCAGATGAAAGCTCAGGATGAAAGTTTCATTTATGGTAAAATTACGACCATAGATGACAATACTTATTTGGGCCAGATCAGATGGGGAGATGAAGAAGCCTATTGGACTGATATGTTTAACGCTGGGAAGCGGGAAAATGATAATATTCAGTACCTCTCCCGCAGGGACAAGGAATATCTTGATGAATACAGAAGAAAATCTTCCCGGTGGGATGAGTGGGGTATAAACATCAATATGGGCAACAATAGTTACACTCATCAATTCAATACACAGTTTGGTAACCTTAAATCCCTTTATATGATCGGTAGGGAAAGAGTGGAAATAGAATTAAAAGATGGCCAAAAAATAGAAGTGACGGGGGAAGGTTATAATGATATTGGGGGTGAGGTTAGAGTTTACGACGAAGAGTTAGGTGAAATAGACCTGCGTTGGTCAAGGATTGATAAGATAGAATTTATGCCTACTCCAAAGAAACTGGAAAGTAAATTCGGCGACCCATTATACGGAACTGTGCAAACCTCTATTGGCGACTTTACGGGCTACATTCAATGGGACCACGATGAAAGAATTACCACGGATATTCTAAATGGTCACAGCGAGGACGGAAAACTTGATATACAATTCGGCAAAATTAAGTCCATTGAAAATGACAGAAGTGCGAGCATTGTAGTATTGAAGTCAGGCAGGAAACTCTACTTGAGGGGCACCAATGATGTTAACAGTGAAAATAGAGGCATAATAATATCGGACAATACTTTTGGAAGAGTAGATATCCCGTGGAGGGATTTCAAGAAAGTAGATTTTGATGATAAATTACCTGTAGCAGGGGTTTCTTATAATGATTTCCCTGCCCCAAAGGAATTGACAGGGTCAGTTAAAACTGAATCAGGCGAAGTTCATAAAGGCCGGATTATTTATGACCTTGATGAAGCCTATGACATGGAAGTTATACAAGGCATGGATGATGATATAGAATTTATTATTCCAATCAAACATATTAGGAAAATCACTCCAAAAAACTACAGCTATGCCACGATTGAACTTAAAAATGGCAAAAGTTATCTGCTTGGCGATTCCCAAGACGTTTCCGATAAAAACGATGGTATCCTCGTTTTTAAAGGTTCAAATGAACCCATATACATTCCCTGGGACGATGTTGATGAAATAATATTCAACTAATTAGGTTAGGTAAATAAAGGTTGCCGGAACTCCTCCGGTAACCTTTACCAAATTCCGAGGTATTCCTTTTAGCCCCCTAAAATAAATGAGCCACGCTAAAATAATATTTGCAGGAAGCCTTTTGGCAATGAGCATTATCTCCATGGAAATAAATTTCGAACAAAAAGGAAATGCCATAAAGATTGCCATTGATGAATTAACATGCGATTACTTCAATTCAAAAAGGCTGGAATTACTTCTCATACATAAGATCAGGCCAAGTGAGCCAACTCTTAAAGTCAGCATTATCGAAAATTCCCTTGGTGATCATAAAATGGTAACCCGAATTAATTGGGATAACTTCTTTTGGGCCCTTCAAAGAGCGGTCACCAATCCCGAGACAAAACTTGGGCTTTATTTGCGGGAAAACCCCCAATCATCGAAATATAATGGTGAATGTGAGGAATCTGCCTATATCTCCTATCAAAGACTAGGTTCTCCTTAATGCCTATTTGAATATTCCTTTTTAAATTTGCAGCCTTTTACAATAAGGTATATCTTGAAAATCAAGGATTTCCTAAAGAGGTATCGTGAAGACAGTATAATTCAAACTATCGCGGAGGCAATTAAGCCAAATCTGTCAGGGGAGGTACGTCTCCAAGGGCTGTCGGGCAGCCTTGACGCCATAATAGTCGCATCAATTTATCAGGTCAATCACCAGAACCATTTGGTTGTTCTCCAGGATAAAGAGGAAGCAGCTTATTTCCACAATGACCTGCAAAATCTGCTGGTTGGGAAAGAAGTGCTATTTTATCCTACTTCATATAAAAAACCTTACCAATACGATGAAACCGAGAATGCAAATGTACTAATGAGGGCAGAAATCCTCAACCGCATTAACCACAAATCCGTTGCCGGAGAGATCATTGTAACCTACCCTGAAGCCTTGACAGAAAAAGTAATCAATAGGAGATCTTTGACAAACAATACATTTTCTGCCAAGGTCGGTGAAAAATTGGACATAACTTTTCTCAATCAACTTCTTACGGGATATGATTTTGAGAAAAGTGACTTTGTCTACGAAGCAGGTCAGTTCGCGGTTCGCGGAGGCATAGTTGATTTTTATTCCTATGCCCATGAGCTTCCAATCAGGTTGGAATTGTTTGGGAATAAAATCGACAGTATCAGGACTTTCGATCCAACCACACAACTATCTTTGGAAATTGTAAAAGAGGTTCATGTTATACCCAACGTCCAGACAAAGCTGTTGCACGAAGAAAGACAATCATTTTTGAGCTATCTTCCTAAGAATACCAAGATTTGGTTTAAAGATCTCCAATACACCAGAGACATAATTGATGTCAGTTTTAATAAATGTACAGAACAATTTGAGGCATTATTAAATTCCAGTGGAGATACCAAGGTGGTTATGGATCCCAGGCAACTTTTTGAAAATGGACAATCCTTTATTGATTCCCTTGAAGGTTACAATAAAATTGAGTTTGGGAAAAGGTATTATCTGAAAGATCCCCAAATTTTCACACTCGAATCAGAACCACAGCCATCCTTCATTAAGAATTTCGAAATCTTAACGGAAGACCTTTTAAACAAACAATTACAGGGATTTGAAAATTTCATTGCCGCTGAATCCGAGGGGCAAATTGAACGTCTGAGAACAATTTTTGAAGAACTTGGGTCAGGCCTTGAGTTTAAACCTCTTTATATTGGACTACATAAGGGATTTACCGATAAGATTCTTAAAGTAGTTTGTTACACCGATCATGAAATTTTTGAACGGTTCCACCGGTATAAGATTCGTGAAAAACATACCAGGTCAAGAGTTCTTACCCTTAAGGAATTGAAATCACTACAGCCCGGTGATTACGTAACCCATATCGATTACGGTATAGGAAGATTTGCCGGTATGCATAAAGTAGAGGTTGGCACTAAAATGCAAGAGGCCATTAGGTTAGTTTACAAGTATAACGATTTACTATACGTATCTATTCATTCCCTTCATAAAATTGCCAAATATTCAGGCCGTGAAGGCGTACCCCCAGCAATAAGTAAATTAGGGTCACCCGAGTGGGAGAATAAGAAAAAGAAAGCAAAAAATAAGGTCATGGACATCGCCAAAGACCTGATTGACCTGTATGCCAAAAGGAAAAAGTCCCCTGGCTATGCTTTTGATCCTGATAGCTTTCTACAGGCAGAACTGGAGTCATCTTTTATTTATGAGGATACCCCTGACCAAGCCAAGGCCACCCAGCAGGTAAAAGATGATATGGAAGTTCCACATCCCATGGATAGACTGGTATGCGGAGACGTTGGCTTTGGTAAAACAGAAGTGGCCATAAGGGCGGCCTTTAAAGCAGTAGCAGATAGCAAGCAAGTGGCAGTGCTTGTGCCAACCACGATCTTGGCGATGCAGCATTATCGTACTTTCACCACAAGATTAGCAGATCTACCTGTACATGTTGAATACATTAATCGCTTCAAATCTACCAAAGTGGTGAAAAATATCCTGAAAGACCAGCCGCCCGCCGGGCTTGAGCACGCGGAAAATT
>CBDVAV010000048.1:0-13245 GCA_965372055.1 uncultured bacterium
ATGTTGCTCCCCGTGGCTTACCCAATAGCCCCAATATTAATAGAGTTGAAGCTGAATCTATTCTCAATAGCATTTTCAGCAAAATGACTAATGTAAATGCCATGCAGTATTACATACCCGGAGATAAAGATTGGGGCGATAGTAGAAAGGACGGATGGGCAAATGTTAAGAACCTGGATGTTTTCATAGATTCATTGAATAATCCCCAAATTTCAATGTTGCCCGACGATGGTTGTCCTGGTCCTATAGAAATCTCCTTGAGTGATGGGATTTTGCTGGTGATAGTTGATACACAATGGATACTTCATCCCTGGGCCAAACCAGGGACTGAGAATGATTGTGGTTCTAAAAATATCATGGATTTAATAGCGAATCTTCAAAATATAATGATGAGAAATATGCATAAGAAGGTGATAGTGGCATCTCATCATCCGGTATACTCATACGGAAGGCATGGCACCAAAATATTGGGGGGCATCCAGTATCTCTCCAACCTAAGGTATAGGGCCCTCAGTCATGAGTTTGCCAGGATTCTGGATAATCATGGGAATGCTATACACCTATCAGCCCATGATAATTCAATGCAATATATAAAACAAGGATTAACACATTACCTTGTCAGTGGATCGGCATCTTCTTCTGAGCCTGTAAAATCAGGGAACGGAAGTGAATTCAATTCCAGTCAAAAGGGATTTGGAAAAATTGATTTTTACAAAAACGGAAAAGCCAACCTAACATTTTGGAGCCCCGAAACTAGCCCTCAAAAGATATATGATCAGGTAATCCTCGATTTCGCATTTAAAGGAATAGAAAGTGACAGTCAGAACTTTATAGTTGATAATACTGAATTAAAATTAGGGATTGCTGATCCTGCAATTAATACTAATTCTAAAAAATATTGGTTTTTTGGTGCCAATTATCGTGATACCTGGACGGTTGAAGTTCCTGCTAGGGTATTTGATATTGATAAGGAAATGGGTGGGTTGAAAATATTGAAAATGGGAGGGGGCTTTCAAACCAACTCCTTAAGATTAGAAAACCCAGAAGGTAGACAATATGTGCTTAGGTCAATTAAAAAATATCCGGAACGAACACTATCTGAAGTTTTGAAACAAACTTTTGCAAAGAATCTCATAAAAGATATGATCTCTTCCTCACACCCTTACGGGGCATTAATCGTTCCTCCCTTAGCTGATGCAGTAGGTGTTTATCATACCAATCCTGAACTTGTTATTATTCCAGATGATCCCAGGTTTAAAGAATACAGGAAGGATTTCTCAAATCAGTTGTGTGTATTTGAGGAAAGGCCCACTGAAAATCATGATATCAAAAGTTTTGGCAATTCTGAGAAGATATATAGTACACCCAAAATGTTGGACCAACTTTATGATGATAACGATAATTACGTTGACCGGGATTGGGTTTTAAAATCAAGGATTTTTGATAATATCCTTGGTGATTGGGACCGCCATGAAGATCAGTGGCGCTGGGCAAGTTTTAAAGAGGGTAAGGGAAGAATGTTTCGTCCCATTCCCAGGGACAGGGACCAGGTATTTTTTACCAACCAAGGATTATTAATGTCTTTGGCAAAAAGAAAATGGGCTATGCCAAGATTTCAAGGCTATGGGTCTGATTTAAAGGATGTTGCTGGTGCGATGTTTAATACAAAGTTCTTTGACCGGGATTTTCTTAATGAACCATCAAAAGAAGATTGGTTGAATACGGCCCGGGAAATTAAATCCAAAATCACAGATGAACTGATAGAATCAAGTATCAGAAGATGGCCTGACCAAATTTATAATATAGATGGGGAAATAATCATTGACCAAATGAAGTCAAGAAGAAATAATATTGAAAAAATCAGTTTGGATCATTATAACTTCCTGGCCAAAATGGTGAGTGTGAGGGGTTCGAATAAAAACGAGTACTTCAAGGTTGAAAGGGTGGATGATCAAAGCCTGAGAGTGAGAATGTATAAAAATACTAATGATGATAGGGAAAAGAAGTTATTATTTGACAGAACATTTAAGACAGATGAAACAAAAGAAGTAAGGCTTTATGGATTGAAAGGTAAGGATGAATTTGAAGTTAAAGGTGATGTTAATAAAAGTATTTTATTGAGAATTATAGGAGGTAAAGGAAAAGATATTATATCAGATCAATCATCAGTTTCTGGGTTAAGTAAAAAGACAAAAGTATATGATACAAAAAATGGAACAACCTTGAATTTAGGCCAAGAATCAAGGAATATGACTTCTAATGATCCTGATGTCAATTCTTATTTAAGGGATGATTTTAAATACAACAAACTAATCCCTATTATCATTGGCAAAGCCAATGCTGATGATGGGGTCTATCTGGGCGGTGGTTTTATGTACACAAATCATGGATTTAGAAAAGCACCTTACAAGAGCAACCATTTTCTACTTGGCAGTGTGGCACTGGCCACAGGATCTTTTGAATTTAATTATAAAGTTGAATTTATGGAATCGATTGGTAAATTCGATATTTTATTAGAGGGAGTGGCCTTAGCTCCGACATTTATATCAAATTTCTTTGGCTTCGGTAATGAATCTACCTTTGATGATAATATTGATGATGTAAAGAAAGTAGATAAAGCCATAGACTACTACAGGACAAGCTATAATAAATATGGAATTGAAACATTACTGAGAAAGAGAGTTGGTGAGAATTTTTCTATCAGTTTTGGTCATCAGTTTCAGGCTTTTGAAGCCGAAGAGGACTATGATGATGATGACAGGTTTATTTTAGATAATGCTGATTCAATACCAGGGCTAACCAACATCTTTAAATGGCGATCTTATGATGGTGGTGTTTTAAAACTAGACTATGATTCTAGGGACAAAAAAGGGTTTCCATCAAGGGGATTTCATTTAAATCTGGAAGCCAGTGCCTTTGCGCCAATAAACTCCATTTCAGATGACTTTGGAATATTATCTGGAGAAGCAAGTTTGTACATTCCATTAGTGCCTGAAAAGATAATATTTGCCACCAGGATTGGTGCGGGGTATTCTTTTGGGAATTTTGAATTCTACCAGGCTCAAATTTTGGATGGACAAAAAGAACTCAGAGGGTTTCGAAAAACACGTTTTTTTGGAGATACCAAGGCTTACAATAATTCTGAGCTGAGGTTTAGACTGTTTTCCTTCAGGAATCCCGTAGCTCCTGCCACGGTTGGCATAACTTTGTTTAATGATGTTGGACGTGTTTGGTATGGGCCTGAAAGTTCTGATAAGTGGCACCATGGATACGGAGGAGGAATATGGATTGCTCCTTTGAATGCAGTAGTTATTGGAGTTGATGTTGGTCAAAGTGAAGAAGAAACTTTGGGATACTTTAGGCTAGGCTTCATGTTTTAAATGCTTTCTTAGTAATTGATCTCCTATCGGACGAATAACTTATATTGCTGTTAACAGAGGGGCGAGCATGACTTCTGCTTTATTAGCCGAACTCAGCCTACCGAAAAATTTTTTCATTGAAAAATTGTACTTTCACTTCTTATATTGGAAACTAGAACCCAATGCCCTCAATCATATGCATCCTAAAAGACTGATCCAGTACTCGGGATAAATTGTAATTTTAGTTTACAATCATTCACTTTACGGTAAAGAAAAATCATATGAAATATAGAAAACTAGGACGAACAAACTGGGAGGTGAGCGAAATTGGCTATGGCATGTGGGGAATGGCCGGATGGACCGGCTCTGATGATGGGGAATCCATGAGCTCCATGCAACGTGCCGTGGATCTTGGATGCACTTTTTTCGATACCGCCTGGGGCTACGGCGAGGGTAAAAGTGAGGGTCTGCTTGGCAATCTTGTCAGGGCAAATCCTGAAACGAAGCTCTACACCGCTACCAAGATGCCTCCTAAAAATCTTGAATGGCCAAGCCGACGCGAATATTCAGTGGATGATTGTTTCCCACCAGACCATATTGAAATATATGTAGAGAAAAGCCTCAAAAACGCAGGTCTTGATTCCTTTGATCTTATGCAGTTCCATACCTGGGAAGACTCATGGTTGGAAGATGATCAGATGATCAATAAAATGATGGACCTCAAAGCCCAGGGATTATTCCACTCCATAGGCATCAGTCTTAACCGATGGGAACCATGGAATGGAGTGAAAGCGGTAAATAGTGGACTGATTGATGCTGTTCAGGTGATCTATAATATCTTCGATCAGAACCCAAAAGACGAATTGCTGCCAGCTTGTAGAGAACATAATGTAGCTGTTATTGCCAGAGTGCCTTTTGATGAAGGTTCGTTGACCGGACTTTTAACCGAGGATTCCACTTGGCCGGAAGGTGATTGGCGAAACACATACTTTGTTCCGGAAAACCTTAATTACAGCGTGGAGCATGCTGATGCCCTGAAGCCTTTGGTACAAAATGATGTGACCATACCAGAAATGGCTTTGCGTTTTATTCTGGGGGAGCCAACTATCAGCACCATTATACCCGGTATGAGAAAACTTCACCATGTTGAATCCAATATCGCTGCCAGTGATGCAGGCCTTCTCGATTCAAATTTAATGGCTGAGTTGGGGAAGCATAGGTGGGACAGGGAGCCAACGGAATGGTCTCAATGATTATTCGTTAATTTCAGGTATCAATTATTATCATTATTTTCACGGGACAGACATCTTCATCAAACATCTTAATTATGAAAAAAATAAGAAATACCATGAAAAAATTCTCAAGCTATTACATACATGTTCTGTTGGTTTTCACTTTGATGAATTGCTCATCCTCGAAAGAGGCAGAAAACAATTATGACCTGGTTATCTTAGGTGGCAGGGTGATGGATCCGGAGTCTGGACTTGATGCTGTTCGCAATATTGGGATCAACGAAGGACAAATAGCTGAAATTAGTGAAGATGACCTCAATGGTAATCGGGTGATAGAGGCTGAAGGATTGGTAGTGACAGCGGGGTTTATTGACCTGCATGAACATGGACAAACCGAAGAGGCTTATAAACTGATGGTTCAGGATGGGGTTACCTCCGCTTTTGAACTTGAAGTAGGCACTGGTAATGTCCAGGCCTGGTATGATGAACGCCAAGGCGGACAAATTGTAAACTATGGTGTAAGTATTGGGCATATCCCTGCACGAATGAAAGTAATGGATGACCTTGGTGAATTTCTCCCGAGCGGGCCGGGAAATACAGCAATAGCTTCTGAGGAGCAGATTGAAGAGATAAAAAGGATTGTGGAAGAAGGGCTTGCTCAGGGAGCAGTAGCGGTTGGATTTGGGTTGGCTTATACTACTGGTGCTACTGTTGAGGAATATGAATCCGTTCTGCAGATTGCGGCAGATCATGGTGCTTCATCCCATATTCATGTAAGGGGTGGCCCAGGAGGGATCACTGAAGCCATTAATGGGGCTATTAATACCGGTGCTTCACTTCACGTTGTTCACGCTAATTCCAGTGGAGGTGCAGAAACCGCAGAATTTCTCAATGAAATACAAAAGGCCAGGGATGCCGGTCATGATATTACCACAGAAGCTTATCCTTATGAGGCAGGCATGACCATGATAGAATCCGCTTTGTTTGATGATTGGGAATCATGGGATGATGAAACCTTGCAAATTCACCAATGGGCGGAGACCGGGGAGAGGCTTACCAGGGAGAGTTTCGGAAAGTACAGGTCACAGGGTGGGGGAGTGATCATCCATAGCCGAACCGAAGAAATGACACTTACTGCCATTACCAGCCCATTGACCATGATTGCAAGTGACGGATTTATCCTTGATGGAAAAGGACATCCCAGGACTTCTGGTTCTTATGCCAAAGTACTGGGCAAATATGTTAGGGAGTTGGGTGTTCTTGATTTGATGGATGCTTTGCGCAAAATGAATATTAATCCAGCAAAACGACTGGAATCTTATGTGCCGTCTATGGGTAAGAAAGGAAGATTACAAAAAGGTGCTGATGCCGATATCACTATTTTTAACCCTAGTACTGTTATTGATAAAGCTACATATTTGGATGCCACCATCCCTTCAGAGGGTATTCAATATGTACTGGTAAATGGAGAGGTAGTGGTCAATAATGGAGAATTCGTGCCTGACGTTAAAGCTGGTAAAGCTGTGCGAAGGGAGTGACTTTTTGCCTCTGAAATTCCGTATCGCTTTATTTTTGTTCTGAAGAAATATTTTCAATTATCCCCCAATATTTTCAAAGCATTATCCCGGTAAAACTTTCGCAATACCGTATCAGGTAAATTCAGGCTTTTGGTTTTTACCGTATAAGAAATCATCTCACTGTTGAAGTCCAATGAATCCCGGCCTGAAAAGTATTGCCAATGCAAGGCCATTATATTATCGATGTAATCACAATCCCCTTGACTTGTTTCGCCTTCTTGCGGGGATGAAAATCCAAAATCAGTTCCATACAATATCCTGTCCTGATATTTGATAAAAAAATCCCTGACCTTTTCGGAATCCTGTCCTGTAAGGTCACCAAAACGGGCTGCCGTTTCCACGTACATGTTGGGATACTTCTCCAAACGTTCCGCTACCATGTCCACATCGTGTGACATACTGCCCATATGTGCCGCCACGATGATCAAGTTGGGATTACGTTCAATCCAACGATCACGGGCGGCAATGATGGTTTCCCATGAAGGGACTTCAGGGTGGAGGTAGGCATGGTATTGAGGGTTGTTCTTATAGTAATTGTAATGTGGATTGCCTTCCTCTAACGGAAGCCAGGCCTGTTGGGGTTCGGCAATGTGGGCGATCATTGGTATGCCCTTTTCTGTTAAGAAATCCCAAATGGGTTGCAACCTCGAATCATCAATCTGTACATATTGACCAGTTTCATCTTTTATTTCCATACCATGTACTTTCCACACTTTCACCATTATGGCTCCGAATTCTATGTCATTTTCAAGTTTCTCAATGATTTTCTGTGCAAAACCCGGTGAGTCTATCTCCAAAGCTGCAAATGAGGTGCACAAATAATAGCGGTCTGAATACTTTTGGTACTGGATCTTCAAGGCATCCCATAACTCATTATTTCGGTCCACATCTGTCCTGGCCACATCTACCAATACAGTGCTCATGTTCCACTTTTCAAGCAGGGAATCGAGACATTGGCGATCATATCGGTAGTGGGAATGGAAATCAATTTTCTGAAAATCTTTCTGGTTCAAACTCTTGGGTTCGTTAGGCAATTGTTCCTGTTTTGGTTGCTGGCACGAATAGAAAAGGAACAGGACGGAAAATAGTAAAGCTGGGTTTTTCATATTTCTAGTGCTTCGGCAAATCTACTCCATCAAGTTACAAAAATTCCAAAACAGTCATTCCTATAAAATAATGAATTGATCGTTTACAGATCAACAGCATCATTATTCTTCTCTACCTGTCCAACCATTTTTTGAATTCATTGACCCGGTGCCGGCTCACTAAGATGTCCGCTTCTTCCATGTGGGGGACCACTACTTTCAATCTGCTGTTTGAATAGGTGATGATGTCTGAAATAGATTGAAATGAAACCAGGTATTTTCTATTGATCCTGAAAAATACAATTGGGTCAATCATCTCTTCAACTTGTTCGAGTGCATAATCAACAAGATATGACCGGCCCTCCTGGGTCTTGAAAAAAGTAGCCTTATCACGGCTAAAAAAATATGCTATTTCTTCCACGGGAACCGATACGATATGTGAACCAACTTTGATCATAAAGCGGGTCTTGTAACCACTTTCCAACATCTTTTTTGCCTTTGACATCCTTTCTATTGATTCGGACATATCAAAAACAGATTTCATCGTGTGAAATTTGTCCAGGGCAGATTTCACATCTTCTTTAGTAATGGGCTTTAGCAGGTAATCAATGCTGTTTACTTTGAAGGCCTCCTGGGCATATTCGTTAAAGGCTGTAGTTACGATAATGGGACATTTGACCTCAACAATTTCAAATATTTCAAAGCAAATACCATCACCAAGCTGTATATCCATGAAGATGAGGTCAGGTGGAGGATTATTGGCCAGGAATTTGGCCGTGTTTTTAACTGAATCCGTAGTCTCCAACACTTCAATTCCCGGATTAATCGCCGAAATCAACTTTTCAAGCTTCGTGGCAGCAAGTCTTTCATCTTCTACTATCAGCACCTTCATTTTTCCCGGAATTCAAGAAGTGGAATTTTAACAATAAAAGAGCTTTCGGATTTTTCAACTACTACTTCCTTTTCAGAAAGCAAGCTGTATCTTGACTTTATATTTTCCAAACCGACCTTAATAGAATCATTACGTAATATGGTTTTAGGCTGGAGCTTGTTTTCCACTACCATAAAGTTGCCCGCATCATATAGCCTTATGCTTAATGGATCATCCTTTGAAATTGCATTGTGTTTGATTGCATTTTCCATAAGCATTTGAAGCACCAGGGGCAAGACCATTTTTGATTTAGTCTCTTCTTTGATATCAACTTCAATGCGCAAATTATCCCCAAACCTTATCTGTTCCAGAAAAATAAAAGAGTCCAACATTTCCAACTCTTCCTCAACTGTCACTGCCTCTTTTGTCCTTGTTTCAAGTACATATCTAAATACGATCGAAAGTTGTTTTACGAACCTGTCCGCCATTTCTGTATCTTCATTGATTAAAGACGACAATGAATTGAGACTGTTGAACAAAAAGTGAGGGTTAACCTGGTTTTTGAGGGTTTCGTACCTGGCGGACAATACTTCATTTTTCATTTTTTCTTCTTGTAATGCCAGTTTCTGCCATGAGAGTAGAAACTGCCAGGCGACCATAAAACAAAACATGAATACAGCAATTCCGTTGGCAATGTAAAGCGGCAGCATTTGGTTACTAGTGAAAGGAATATCAAACATTAGATTAATGGCAATTCCCACTATAAATAGCACTGTAGAAGTAAATACCAAAGCCCCAATAATTCCATATGCAAACCGCTTAATGGGATAATGCAACCATGGGTAAAGCTTGTCCAATTTTGTTGCAACAAATACATTTCCCTGCCACAAGATAAAGAATAGAAGTGCTGCCTGAAGCCATGCCATTAGAGCATTATAATTAGAATACACGGCATCTCCGTAGATAAAAAAACCGGCCATAATACCAGCAATTCCCATGGCTGAGGTCATGAGGATCACCTTTCTATATTTTGTCCAGAAATGATCCATTAATAAAAAATAATTATTGTTTCTGACACTGTTTTTGCATGTTCATTGCCAGGTCTTTTCCCCAATTTGGTAAAAATTTATCAGAATCCTTGTCCCGGGGTTGATCAAGTAACTTTAATGTAGTATCAAACATGGCACAAGCTTCTGAAGTATCAGCACCCATGTATTGCGCAGAGCCGTGGTTAAACTGACCAAGCATTAAAACTGCACGGGGATTCTGGTTGTTCATCATATATCCCTGGTTCAATATCATTGCACATTTTTGGCCCAATTCAACACCACGTGCCGGATCAACGGACATCCTTATCATATACAAAAATCCCTGAAGGGCCATTCGCTCTGTTGCATCATGATCCAATTTTTCAACCTCATCAAGACTTTGTTGTGCAGCATCTAAATAGGGATCCTTCTTTTGTGGATCCTGCTCCATTGCAGCCATCATAACCCTGGCATACGCTCCATAATAAATGGGAATCCAGTTTCCCTTCTCAACATTTGCAATGCGCTCAAACTGATTGGCAACCAATGATAAATCATTGACTGATACTGCCTGGTCCATTTTATCAAGAGCATCTTTCATGGCTTTCTCGTAGTTATCCCCACTATTTGAGAAAACCGGACTTATTACAATTAGCAAAATAATACTTGTTAACGTTTTCATAATTTTAATTTGTTTGTTTTATAATGATCTTAATTGATTCATAACTCCATTTTTACTTAATGTCATGGTAACCCCGATAACAATAAATCTCTTTGTAGGTGCTTTGATGGCCCGGCGATTAAAAAGCCCTTCATTATTTACCACGGTACCGTATTCATATCCAAACACATTTGTTGTTCCCAGTATATTGGTACTCATAATAAAAACACCAATATTATCTGTAGCCATGTAGGCTATGGTGGCACTCAAATCATTGTAGTTTTTAGTGCGTCCAACATTGAACCCCAACGAATTCGGATCATGATATGGTCTGCCAGATGCGAATGTGTAGGTTCCACTAATAAATGCTTTCAGGTCAGGAAAGAATTGCTTATAGGCCACGGAGATGTTGTGCTTTGAAGCAAATATTGGAAATGCTTTTTCAGGGAAATCCCTATAATCCCTTTTGGTGTCAAGGAAGGAATAGGAAATCCAGTAATCTGCATTTTTAATGGTACCATAACTGTCCCGCCAGAATATATCTATTCCCCTGGCGTATCCACTCCCGTTGTTGTTATATCCGGAAATGTCATATATATCAAGTGGATCAAATTTTGCCAGGTCGTGATATTGCTTTTGATAACCCTCGATCCTGAAAATTTTACCTTTTTTTACGTATTGGTAGTTGAGTATATAATGGTCAGATCTTTCATTTTCAAGGTCATTTGCTATCCGTAAAAGATCGTCGTTAGTCGCTTGCTGAAATTGGCCATAGGCAAAGGAAACATTGCCATGGTCGCCTGTTTTATAGGCTAGGGAAATTCGAGGGTCGATGTTATGCGAAAGATTGAGCCAACTGTATTCTGACCTTAGCCCGATCCTGGCAAGGAACTCGTTGGAGAAATAGATATCAGCTTCGGCAAATGTGGCCAGTATCTGTTCTTTGAAGTCAAAGGCATTCTGTACATTATCATTAAAGTTCCGGTATGTCTGTGAATGATCCCGCTGAAAGAAATCAACACCATACTTGAGCCCAATTCTATCACTTATCTCTCCGGATAAAGCTAATTTGACTTGACCTCCTCTTGTATTTTCTTCAACATCTTCTTGCTCAAAGGTGTAGTTGTCCTGGCTTGAGGTATATGATGAACCGATCATATATGACCATTTCTTCCCAATAATGTCTTTGTAGGAAGTGTTTAAATATCCATACAAATTATCAAGTCCAAGTTCTGTTATTTTTAAAGGATCATCAATATCATAAAGATTTAGTTTGGATGTAGAACCAATGAAATTGCCATAAGCTTTGATCAAACCATACTTGCCAACTTTGTTTCTTAGCACCAGATTTGCATCAACTGATTCCGGTGCCCTGGTCCAATCTATTTCCTGATTGATAATAGCAAAGTAGGGCTTCATGTTGAAGTAGCCAACCTTTCCGGCAAGTGAAAACCTCTCCCCCGAAATTGCCTGGGCAATCTCTCCTCCAAAAGGGATAGCGGTTAAATCTGTCCTGGTCTGATCAGCCTTTTCTTTGGTAGAAAGGATCAATGCCGAAGATAGTGCTTGTCCGTACTCTGCAGAATAACCTCCGGTGCTAAAGCTTGTTCCTTTAAACATGAATGCTGAAAACCTGTTTCTTGTAGCAGTTTGTGGAACGGTAGTATAATATGGGCTCACCACCCGCATACCGTCGATAAATGTCTTTGTTTCATAACCGTCACCGCCCCGCACGTATAATTTACCTTCCTCACCCACTGTTTGGGTCCCGGGCAAAGTATTTAATGCTCCAGCAATGTCCCCAGTTGCTCCAGCGGTAGTGACAATATCAAGTTCCTTGAGTACTTCCCTTTTGTTTTCACCACCCGCTTCGAATGCCCCGGCCGTGATGGTGACCGCATCGATTTTGTAGATGGCAACTTTCATTTCAATCTGCAGTGATATAGGTTGGTTAACTATTACCAGCGGGATGTTTATCTCCTTGTAGCCAATGAACCTGACCATCAGGTTATGGTCTCCAACTTCATCTGTTTCAAAGCTAAAAGATCCATCGAGATTGCTGCTCGTACCGCTAAAAGTCCCTTCAATAAATACATTTGCCCCAACAAGAGGATCACCTTGTTTATCGAAAATATTTCCTTCGATAAGTACCTGGCCTATCAGGACGTGGAATCCGAAAACAAATAATACCAGGATGTTTACACTTAACCTTTTCATCATTGGAAGCAACAGGTTTTCGATTACTAAGGTTGCGATGAAGAGGGAGAATTGAAAAAAAACCTTACCGAGTTGTCAGTTCTTGCTACCGAATTACATTGATGGTGATCAAGCTTTGCTTGGGAGGGAATTTTAAACTGCTAAAATTGAGGAGTTGCAATAAAGATTCTGTATCGATTTTATCAATCTATCTCCACAATCTGAGTTGGAGGTCATTCGTGAGTAAAGCAATGCAAGGTTTAACATACTCCATTAGATGTAATGAAATCACTCCCTATTTTCCGTGGATTTTAAAAGCTTTAAATTATTGCCTAAATTGATGAGGCTATCGTCCCTTACCAGACCACTGCAATGCTACCTTGGACTAGAAATATTGCCTTTTTTGGGTTGATTATTATTTCTATTGAATATTCTATGGCCCAAAAGCCAGTCTATGATGGCACCTTTCGGAAACATCCCTTAGTAATCAGTGCAGATGCACTACTGAGCCTTGCAGATTGGGATGCAACCATTAAAGCTTATGAAAAAGCCAGGGCTTTTTTTCAGGATAAAAAAAACTGGGTTGGATATGTCTATTCACTAAATCAAATAGGATATTGTTATAGGAGAAGCAGGAATTATGAAGAGGCTAGTTATTACTTCAAGCAGGCGATGCATGAGGGATCAAAACTACTTGGTTCAAATCACCCTGAATTAGGTAGAACTTACCATCACCTTGCATGGTACCATTATAGCCTTCGTCAAATGGATAGTGCTAAGTATTTTCATTTGAAAGGTATGGAACTAAGGGAAGCCTCCCTGCCACCAAACCATATTGATTTGGCCGAAAGCTATCACGGAATGGGAAGTTTCTATAGATCGGTTGAATCAAATTACGTGAAGGCACAAGAGTATTACAGAAAAGCTGTTGACATTAAGCAGAAGGCCTTGTCAAGAGACGATCCTGACTTGGCTTACTCATATCAATATTTAGGGATTTCTTACCGGGATAGAAATGATTTTTTTGGAGCCCGTACTTATCTGGAGGAAGCCGTTCGAATATATGATATCAATCCAAATGTCAGCCCAAATAGGAAATTTAATGCTATCAATTCACTGGCAAACACTTATTACGATGGAAGGAATTACCCTTTGGCTGAGAAATATTATTTACAAGCAATTAAATATCATGTTGAGGATTTGAATGGTGATTCTATAGATATTTCCCTGGCCCTA
>CBDVAV010000049.1:0-13121 GCA_965372055.1 uncultured bacterium
TGGCAATGTAAATCCAACGGTAAGCACGTAGCCAAAAACAAATGCCAGAAAACAAAGGATGGTATTTTCAAAGAAAAACTGTATGATAATTTGCTTTCTTGATCCTCCGATGGTTTTTCGTAATCCGATTTCCTTTAATCTGGAAGTAGCAGAAACAACGGAGATATTTACATAATTGAACGCAGCCAAAATAAGAATGAACACGGCAATGGTTGTTAAAAGGATCCGTGCAACAGGAGGGGCATTATAAACGATCATCTCCTCTTTTCCATTGGCATCGAGTGCCATCCTGGGAAGTGGATCAAGCAAAAAGTGCGTTATTTTTCTATCCGGGTTTGCCTCATTTTGGATTTTGGTGTAGGCATTCATTTGGTTGAGCACATTTTGTAACTGATCGGCATGTTGCAACTTAACAAAGGTGGCATTCGTATGATTTACCCAATCTGCCTCATCAATCTGGCCAAGGTTTCGCCTGTTTTCAAAAGGAATCAGAATTTGAAATCGTATAGTAGACATGTAATCAAATTCACCTGCTACGGCACCAATGAGGTATGTTTCTTTGTATTCTTTGCCATTGTGGCTAAAAAGCAACGATACTTGCTTTCCCAATGCTTCTTCCTCTCCAAAATATTTTTTGGCCATGTTTTTACTCAGGGCAATTTTATTCTGGTTCTTTAATACATCTTTAGTCCCTGATATAAGATCAAAAGTAAACATATCCATAAACCCATGATCGGCAAAGATTACCTGCTCATTGAATACTTTGTCTTTGTAGCGAAAATCAGCACTCGTATATTTCATTCGAATCGCATCTTCCACTTCAGGAATTTCCGCTTTTACTGAAGTAGAAAGCGCAAAAGGCGTACTTCCAAAAATGCGTTCCACACCATTGTTTTCAATTACACTTTCCACTAAAAATTTCCGTTCTGAATTTTTATGGCATTTATCCATATTGTATAATCTATCCAGAAAAGTGAATAGAACGAGGCAAGTACTAAAGGCTATCCCAAGTCCAATAGAGTTGATAAGTGAAGTTTGTTTGTGCTTTAAAATACTGCGGTATCCGATTTTTAAATAATTCCAGATCATGATAACTATTCTTAAAGGTTTATAATGATTAAGTACCTGCCCATAGTCCTTCCTGATTTACTCTGAGAGATGTTTGCAACCTAAGACGCTTTAAAAACAGTGTGAGTTACCATTACTTATTGATCGCATTAGATTATTCATAAAATAAGACCGAAATCGTTCTTGATTTGCCACAAAGTGATCCCTTTGGGACAGGATTGATAGAATGTCCCAATATTGGGACTTGGAATTGTGAAATCATGTGGTGTTGTGCAGTGCGCACATATAGTGTCATCAAATACAACATTTGCTGCACTATTTGAAACATGACTGGTAGATGCAAATCTGTTAAGTATATAATTTTATCCTTTTCTAAATTAAAAAGGAGGTAATTATGAAACAATATCGAAAATTCACCATGCTACTTGTTATTTCATTCCCAGTGATGTGCTTTTTGTTAATTTCCTGCAAAGATGATCCAATTGTTCCTGTGGAGTGCGCATCCAATATGGAATGTCTTACTAACAATGATTCTAAAGATTGGAAACTTACTGTTTTTGAAGCTATTCCTACAAATGAATGGAATGATTGTATGAAAGATTTAGTGTTAACTATACGATCAAATGGATCATGGGGGAAACTATGCCCCACAGCCACAGGAGGTGGTAAATGGTGGTTTAATGATGATGAAACGACCATCACTACAGTTCCCGGATTTAGCCCAATCTTCCACGGTGATTCAGCGGTATATGAAATTACAATGCTTAATGATATGTCTTTTTCATATAAAAGTATATATAGATCCAGTCCAGATAATCCAACGTTTTTAGGTAAGAGAGAGTCGTTTACACATAAACCATAATTTCAGGTGTCTCATCCCCGTAATATTTCTCAAGTGTATTATGTTTCATCACATCATTCAAATGCAGTGATTGGACTTGTCAAGTGAAAGTCCCGATTTTTGCAATAGCCAGGCCTTGCCTGTAGCAGATTTATTGGTACTGAAAAGATAATACACAATACCAGTCGTATCGTTAACTGATGAACATCATGTTTTTTAAGGAAATATGAATTTATATTGAGACTGCAAATCAATTGAGTCTGAACTTTACAGCTAAAAAGAGAAACGTTATACCTGATTATCCATGAACCCCCGGTGTCAGTTCAATACTATATTTAATTTTTTCCTGAGTCTGTCTATAACACTTAATTACAACCTGGCTTTTGGTCAGCCTGCAAATATTCGATTTAAGCATTTTACTACCGAAGATGGCCTCTCCATGAATTCTGTAAATAATATTTATCAGGATGATGAGGGATATATGTGGTTTGCAACAGCTGATGGCCTCAACCGGTTTGACGGCTATGAATTTACCATATTTAAACCGGTTGCAAATGATCCCAATAGCCTTAGCCATCCTCGAACGATATCCGTTACCGGGGATAGCAAGGGAAAATTGTGGATCGCCACAACGACAGGAATTGATCGTTATGATAAAAAATATGGAAAATTTATTCAGGCAGTGTCGAAGGTAGGAATTACTAATTTATTGATGGATAAGGAAGATCATCTGTGGATCGGAACATGGGATGACGGATTGTTCATGTTCGATCAAAAAGATAGTATGATGATTTCTTATAGACATGATTCTACGGATGAAAGCAGCATAGGAACCAATGCCATTTATACACTTTTTCAAGATAGTAAAGGATCCCTTTGGTCAGCAGGAGGAGGATTATATGATTTAAGTATGGATAGCAAAAAAATCATATCATATTTCGATTCTCAGCGATGGATAACCTCCATAACTGAAGACAGTGAAGGGAACATATGGATCACGAGTGAAGACTTAATTTGTATAAATAGAAAGGAAAACACGGTAAAATATTATAAACATGATCCGGGTGATCCATCCAGCATTGGCAATTACGTCAATGTAGTTTGTGCTGACCGGAATAACAATCTTTGGATTGGTACGCGAAATAATGGTTTATATTGGTTTGACAGGGAAAATGAAAAATTTATCCGTTATAATCATCAACCTGGAAATCAATACAGTATCAGCTCAGACAGGATCCTGGATATTTATGAAGACCGTGAAGCAAATATCTGGATAGCCACCAATGGTGGCGGAGTAAGCATGATCAGGGGCCAGCAAACACCATTTGTATTCCTTCAACATAATCCGGATAACATGGAAAGTATGGGCCATGGTCCCGTCCGTTCTTTTTTTGAAAGAAGGAACGGAAATATTTGGATAGCTTTAGAAGGAGGTGGATTGAATCTTTTTAACAGAAAAAAGAATTCATTTACTCGATATCAACACGACCCGGACAATCCATACAGCCTTGGCAGTAACTACCTGCATTCTGTTTTTGAAGATAGCAAGGGATATGTATGGGTAGTTGGAAATGGAATTCACAAATTTAATCCATCGAAGAGCAACAGATTTACAAGTTTGGGATTAATTCTGGTATGGTCACTCTGTGAAGACAGTAGGGGGGATATTTGGATTGGAACAGGAGTTGGCCTTGGGAGATATAATCCGAAAAAGGATTCATTAACTTTTTACCTACATGATAAAAATGATCCGAATAGCATTGGGAATTCATCTGCCAACTATGTTTTTGAAGACAGCCGGAATAATTTATGGATAGGAACTGACTCGGGCCTTGACCTGTACCAGCCTTCTGAGGATAATTTTAAGCACTGCACTAATAATATGACATATTATATTTCAGAGGACAATTATGGGAAATTAATGGTAGTGGAAAATGAAGGGATTAATTATTATGATGTAAAAAATGATACACTTTTTACATTTTTAACCAATGAAAATATCTCCCCGATCGGGGCATGCCAGGATGATTCAGGAAACTTCTGGTTCAGCACTTTTAATGGACTTGTCAAGTACGATCCTGAAAGTGGGCAAAGCCAACATTTTGGCCAGACAGACGGTTTACCCATCAGGGAGTTTTCCCCACGATCATTCTTGAAAACAGGTAAAGGTGAAATGTTTTTTGGCGGCACTAACGGCTTCATATATTTTCATCCGGACAGTATAAAGGATAATCCGCACGTTCCTTCTATTGTTTTGACTGATTTTCGACTTTCTAATAAATCCGTTCCATTAAAAGGATCATTGGGAGATACAATGGATTTGGAATCTCCCCTCGCGCAACATATCAACTACTCTGAAAAGATAATCCTGAACTATACGCAGAATATTTTTTCATTTGAGTTTGCCGCTCTGGATTACAATAATCCTGAGAAAAATCAATATAAATATAAACTTGAGGGATTTAACGATGATTGGATTTATACAGATGCCGGTAAACGTTTCGCTACATATACCAACCTGGATCCGGGAACATATAGATTTTTTGTAAAAGGTTCAAATAATGATGGTAAATGGAATGAAACAGGCGCTTCAATAAATATTGTGGTTTTGTCACCACCATGGCGAACCTGGTGGGCTAATACACTGTATTTTCTGGGTGTAGCCGGGCTATTATTTGGATCTATTCGCTTTTTGCTTGTCAGGGAACATTTGAGGGGGAAAATAAAACTGGAGCACATGGAACTAATCAAAATACAGGAGTTGGATCAGATGAAGACCCGGTTTTTTGCTAATATATCCCATGAGTTTCGTACACCCCTCACTTTAATGCTTGGACCACTGCAAAAAATGTATGAGGGATCTTCTGATGGCAAATCAAAAGGAGTGCATGAAATGATTTTAAGGAATGGTAAACGGTTGTTACATCTTATCAACCAATTGCTTGATTTCTCAAAACTGGAAGCTGGTGCTGTCCCTTTACAGGCATCTGAAGAAGATTTAGTGGGATTTTTAAAAAAAATATTTGCCATTTTTGAATCAAACGCACAGTCCCGGCAAATCAGATATGTATTTCAAAGCGACACAAGTGAATTGCTTGTATATTTTGACAGGGATCATTTGGAAAAGATTATCATCAATTTACTGAGCAATGCTTTTAAGTTCACATCAGACCAGGGTAAAATATTTCTCAAACTAAATAAATCTGTCAACGATCAGGAAGTTGACAAAGGAAAAGGGATTGTGGAAATACAGGTTGAAGATACAGGGACAGGGATTGCATCTGATAAATTACCCTATATTTTTGTTCGCTTTTATCAGGTTGATAACTCTTCAACCCGGACACAGGCGGGTACCGGGATAGGCCTAGCCCTGGTTAATGAGTTAATTATATTACACCACGGATCTGTATCGGTTACCAGTAGAAAAGGTACTGGTACAACTTTTACCATTCATCTTCCATTAGGAAAATCACATCTCAAGGATAAAGAATTAGCCATACAAACTGATTATCCTCCGGCTGAGGCAACAGGGAAATATGCGACTTCAACAATTGCTCATGCTAATATTCAGCAAGAAAACGATGGATTCCAGGAAGACATTCCTTTATTGTTGATTATTGATGACAATAGTGATATGAGAAAATATCTTCAAGAGATTTTAGCGGATGGGTATCAGGTAGTAGAAGCAGGTGATGGTAAAATAGGACTTGAACAAGCCATTAAATACATACCTGATCTGGTGATTTCAGATATTATGATGCCTGAAATGGATGGGCAGGAACTATGTGGAAAATTGAAAAAAGATGAAAGAACAAGTCATATTCCTGTTGTGTTGTTAACAGCAAAAGCAGGAGAAATAGCCAGGCTGGAAGGCCTCGAAATAGGTGCTGATGATTATATCACAAAACCATTCAGTCCATTGGAGCTAAATGTACGGATCAAAAACCTGATTGATCAAAGGAAAAGTTTGAGGGAACGATTTAGCCGTGATATAACTTTGCTGCCAAAGGATTTGGCCATCACTTCAGCTGATGAAAGGTTTTTGGGAAAAGTATTAAAAATCATGGAAGAACAATCAATTGATACGGATTTTAATGCCGAATCTTTCTCTAAAGGGATTGGATTAAGTCGGTCACAACTGCATCGAAAATTAAAAGCCTTGACGGATCAGTCTGCCAGTGATTTTATCCGATCGTATAGGTTGAATCATGCACGTCAGTTATTGGAAAGCAATTTTGGGAATATCGCTGAAATAACTTATGAAGTTGGATTCAACAATCCCTCCTACTTTGCCGAATGCTTTAAAAAACAGTTTGGTGTTCTGCCTTCAGAATATGCACTGCACAACACCACATGATTTCATAATTCCAAGTTCGAAATTTTGTTTATCTTCACCTATTGCAAACCAAGACTAATTTTAGCCTCATTTTATAACTATTCTAATATCATCACCTGTTTGAATTCTGGTTGTTAACCGTTTGCAAATAATTAATAGAAAATCCGTATTTTCACTCCTTATTTGAGAAACTGAATCCACAATGCCGTCTATAGTTCCTGGTTACGAATACGACATCTTCAAGGAACAAGAAAGGTATGGAGCCCTTTCAAGGTTTTACTGGTTCCTGAAGTCTTTAAGTACAATCCGAAAGTTCATCGGTTTCTGGAAAGTCTACCTGACATAGAATTTTCCTATCAAAACCAACATGGGTATAACACATGGGTATAACATTGGTATAACTTTTTTGAGCACTATTGATCTAGAATGAGCTAACAGGTGGTGGTGGGATTGTCCGATAATGTACATTTCGGTGCTCAAAAGCACTAAAAAAGCCCCAAATCGGGGCTGCTTCGTGATCACTCTTGATATTTAAGTGAATTAGCTGGGTTATTTTGCGATGCTTTTATTGCCTGCATAGATATTGTTAATATCGTAATGGAGATCACAATACCCGCTGCAATAATAAATGAACCGCTACTGATTCCTGTCTGATATGCAAAATTCTCGAGCCATCGAATCATGATGTAATAACTCAAAGGAATGGATAGAAGAAATGATATAATAATCAATTTAATAAACTCTTTGGAAAAAATCCATGTGATCATCTTATTGGAAGCACCAAGAACTTTCCTTATTCCCATTTCCTTGGTCCTAAGAGCAATACTAAAGATGGAGATACCAAACAATCCCATACAAGCAATAACCATAGCTATGATAAAGAAGAATTTCAGTAATTGATTGAGGTTTGATTCTTTGGAATGTTGGAAAGCCCAATTTTCATCTAGAAAATAGTAGTCTAAAGGTTCATCGTTATATTTCTTCCAAGTGCTTTTAATTGTAGATAAAGTTCTGGTGAGATTAGTTGATTGGAACTTTACTATTGCAAAGCGACCACCTAACGTGAGAACCAGCGGCTTTATTTTTGCATGCACAGATTCAAAGTTATAATCAGCAATTAATCCAATTACTCTCCTCACACCAAATTGTCCATTGAATTGCCTTTGGTAAATTTCCTGGCCTTCCGGGTTTTTTTCAATTCCAAATACTCTGGCAGCAGATTCGTTGATAATAACCGAGTTATTGGCCTTATCTTGCCATGCCGGATCAAATTCCCTACCCTCCAATAACTTGATTCCCATAACTTTAATAAAATCATAACCTACCCAGGAAAATGAAACCGGTATTTCAGAAGAATTTTCATTGGTTTTAAATCTCCAGGTATCTACTGGCAAACCAGGAATTCCTGAAGTTATTGCAGATACGTATTGAATTTCAGGAACCTTTAATAAGTCATCTTTGAATACATCAATGTGATCTTTAATTTGTTGACCTTTTAAAACAATTACATGCTCCTTGTCAAAGCCCAGGTCTTTTGTTAAAATATAATCGTTCTGATCTTTTATGACTAAGACGCTGATAAGAATAGTGATGGTCATAAAAAACTGGAAGACGACCATAATACGTCTCAAATTCAAAGTTTTATTCCCGCCATGATAACCCTTCTTAAAAATTTGTATTGATTTTAAGGATGATAGAAATAAGGCTGGGTAAAATCCTGATATCAATCCAGTAAAGATTGCAATAGTAAAATAAACAAGAATCAGTTCCGGCTTTAGAAAATCAGTAAATGTAATATCAGTAGATATAAATGAATTAATGATTGGCAGTGTAAAAAATATCAATAAAAATCCTAATACTAACGCAACCAGGCTTTGGAAAACCGATTCTGAAAAAAATTGGATCATCAACCAATGTCTTTTTGCCCCAAAAACCTTTTTTACACCTATTTCATTGGCACGTTTAAAATATTTAGCTGTAGATAAGTTTGCATAATTGGCACAGGCTATGATTAGGATGATAAAAGCGACGAATGAAAAAATGTATACATGATTGATATCACCATTTGCTTTAATCTCACCAGCAAGATTGGAGTGCAGATGAATTTCTTTAACGGGTTGTAAATGAAGAGTCGATCCTTCGTAGCTACGAGGAGGAGCAGGATAGTGATCCTTCACAAAAGAAATAAGCCCGTTTCTAATATCTTCAGGATTTGTCTCCTGTTTTAATGAGACATAGGTCCATACATTGGTCCAGGTATAATTATCTGCTACTCCAAAATTTTGCCATACGTCTTCGTAGGCATCCATAGGGCCAATTACTTCAAAATCCAAGTGAGAGCTATTTCTATAATCTTTAATTACTGCAGTTACTTCAAACAATTCACTTTTGTAGTCTCGATGCGCAATTAGCAATTGTTTGCCCAACGGGTTTTTATCGCCAAAGTATTTTAGTGCTGCTTTTTCGGTAATCACTACACCCTTTCCATTTGAAAATGGAGATTTCTGATCACCTAATACAAACTCAAAATCAAATATTTTGAAAAATTCCTCATCAGCCAGCACATAATTATGTTCAGTAAATACAACCTCATTGTGGGTAATGTTTACCCCCCCATATAATTGGTGAATCCTTGTTGTATACTCAATTTCTGAAAAAAAGGACTTCAATTTTTGAGCAACCGGATAATGAGATGAAGCTAGCCATCTGAAATTTCCATTTTGTGTACTGGAGTAGGTTATACGATAAATTCTGTCGATATTTTTATGGTATCTATCATAATTTATTTCATTGATTATGTACAACAGTATGGTAAAACAAACCGCCATTGCCATAGCAAGTCCAATGATATTAATTGAAGATATAAGCTTGTTTCGTTTTATATTACGTATAGCTGCTATAAAGTAATTTCTTATCATCATATTAGAATTTAATTGGTTTCTCTTAAGTATTGGAAGCTTCACCAGGCTTAAAATTTCAAGAAACAATACAGCTGGCGACCAGAAGCTATTATGTGATGACTGATCTTCAAATGATTCAATAATGTCACCCTTTATGGTTTCATTCTGACTACCGGAGACCAGAAAATCAATCAAGCGGTTTGCCCAGAGTGGTATGCTATTTTTACCTTTCATTTATCGCTTTATTACCCGATTTCAAATAGTAATTGATATAATTCTGTTCTTTGGTTTTTTTGCATAATTAATACTTGCTTCCCAGAGTTAGTGATTTTATAATAACGCTTTCTCCTTCCTCCTCGCTTAGTAGTAGCACCACCCACCGATGAACTAATGAATCCCTTCTCTTCAAGTCTATAAAAGGCAGAATGCAATGCACCAATGCTAGGATTACGCTCCAACCTTGACTTAATTTCATTTTTTACTGAAACTCCGTATGCTTCATCATTAAGTATCCCAATTATTAGTAGAACATATTCCTCAAAAATACCTAGCTGATTTTTGTTCATGATATATTTCCTATTTACAAAACAAATCTATATATTTCCTATTTACAAAACAAATAATATAAAAATTGTAGGTCTTCAAACCATATTTACTTGAAAGGAAATAGATCACACTTCAAAGATGGTCAATTGTAGGCATGAAAGTAACGGTTCAATTTGAACTCCCAAATGCTAAATAACAGAGACATGACCCTCAGATGCAAAGTCAGTCCCGATTGGGTATAACACACGGGTATAACATTGGTATAACTTTTTTGAGCACTATTGATCTAGAATGAGCTAACAGGTGGTGATGGGATTGTACGATAATGTACATTTAGATGCTCAAAAGCAATAAAAAAGCCCCAAATCGGGGCTGCTTCGTGATCCCTCTGGGATCAGAACCTGATTTATAACATTTTGATTATCAATTAATTACAACAGTGTTTTTAAAATGGGTATAACGAGGGTACAACTTTTTTGAGCACTTTTGAGCTAATTTGAGCATTTAACTTTCAAAGAAACCAATTTCTGTGTTCAACTTTCGTCATTTCAACCACCTAAATTTTAAATTGTGGGTATTGTAGCAAGGAAACAAAGGCTCAAAACCAAACCGAACAAAGTAATTAAATAAGGGATATAGAAACCAATCATCTTAATCAATTGTCTTTATCATGTAACTAAACCATTACTGTTGATTAGTATTTGAATGAAAAATCTAAAACTTTTAGTCTTTATATATCTGACATTTCAGGCAAGCAGTTGTAAGGATGAAGACCCAGTTCCATCTAATAATCCGGAATCAGCTTTTGAACAAGTATGGAATGACTTTGATCAACTTTATCCATATTTTGAAATAAAAGGTTTGGATTGGGACTCGGTTTACAATGAGAACAGGCCTAATATTGATCAACAGACAACCTTTAGTGAACTGGCCAGTATAATTGCAGAAATAACATTAAGCTTAAAAGATATACATGTACGATTTTCTGCATTGGGAAAAACGCATCGATTTCAAAAAAGGGCAAATTTTGGTTTGAATTTACCTGACAATGCCAGGAATTATCTGACCAATATTGCGTTTGATAATGAGAGGATCCTATTTGGAGTAATTGAGAATACAGATATTGCTTATGTTAGAATTAAGAAGTTTGGTGGATCGATTAGTGATTTCTCTGAGTTTTCTATAATTTTTAGTTCGTTACCTTCAAAAAGTGGGTTGATAGTAGACGTAAGGGAAAATGGAGGAGGTAGTGATGCCATAGGTAAAGCTTTTGCTAATCAGCTTACAGATTCTGTAAGAATATTTGAATATTTCCGTTTCAGAAACGGTCCTGAAATTAATGATTTTGGAGAATGGATCCCTGCAACGATTACACCCGATCAGCCTGTGGAATTTGACAAACCAATAATTGTGCTGACAAACCGTGGCTGCTATAGTTCTACCGAAAGTTTTGTATTGATGATGAGATCTATTCCAAATGTGATTTTAGTGGGCGATACTACAGGGGGTTCAACGGCAAACCCTCGGGAATTTACCCTATTCAATGGTTGGAAGTACTATGTATCAACGTGGCAAGCTGTCACGCCGGAATTCGTGCTGATCGAAGATCACGGTATCGCCCCGGATATTGTACAACAAAATGATCAGCAACTTTATGATGAAGGCCGTGATCAGATATTGGAAAAAGCAGTAGAACTGTTACAATAATCTCTGAATTCAAAAATTAAAATATAGGATAGGTTATAGTCTTTTCCTTTTTCCTTCATCTCAACTTTACATTTAACTCCTTAAACTTTACTCTCGAACAGGGAATTATTGTATCATCTTTCAATACAATTTCATATTTACTTCCTGGGTAGCGCTGTATTTGTCCTACCCTGTCCATCGAAACCGCATAAGATCGATGAATGCGTTGGTAATTTTCAGGGAGCAACATCATCAGTTTTTCCAATGATTTACTGTGGAGCTCTTTTTTCCCATTTAATAAAAACAGTTCAGAATAATGCCCGGCAGCTTGGATATAGTTAATATCTTCAATATTGATCATCTCAATTTTTCCATGCTTTCTTATCGCCAGGTATTTAATACAATATTTGGAATGGGCATAAATATTGGTAAGCCGGGAAATTGCCTGCTCAATTCTTTCCCGGTTAAATGGCTTTGAAATAAAATCCAATACCCCGTAATCAAAGGCGAGAATTGCTTTATCAGTGTAAGCAGAAACAATAATGGTATGAAAAGAATCAGCAACTATTTCTTTCAATAAACCAAATCCATCCTGTCCTTTTAGGTTCAGGTCCAAAAAAAGAATATCTATTGTATTATTGAGGATATGATCCCTTCCGGATTCTAACGTTTCACAAATGTTAATACGTGTAATTTCAGGCCCCAATATTTCTTTTACTAACTTCTCCAGTTGGTGCGCAACACGTTTTTCATCTTCAACAATAAGAATTCTCATTTTACTTAAATAGCATTATTTTAGTTTCCCAACCATCCATTGACTGAAAGGATTCAATATCCCATGATTTACCATAGAGTTCATTTAACCTCGCCTTAATGTATTTTATTCCGGTTCCATCCTTAACTGATGTGTCATTTTTTTGCACAATGCCCGGAGAGAAAAAGCGATAGGTTAATCCTTTAGAAGTCCTTATCAGTTGAAGCTCAAAAACTACTACATCCGTATCATGCATATTATGTGTTATACCATTTTCCAGTAAGGTTAGAAATATTGCCGGTGGAATATATAGATTCGGATCGATGTCAATAAATTCCAAACGATATTCAACCTCATGCCTGTAGCTCATTACTTTCATATGTGATTCACATAGTTTAATTTCTGTCGGCACAGGTATTTTATCATATTCAGCAATTTCAACAAGGATTCGAAATTCATCAGCCAGGGCTTCTATAAATTTTACGGCAACGGTAGGTGATTCCTCCACCCAGGAAATTAGTGAGGTTAACGTGTTCATAATAAAGTGAGGCTGAATATTCTTTTTAAGCAGTTCCACCTTTAGCCGGTTACTTTCTACCAGGTATTTTTCATATTCTTTTTTTTGTGCCCCAATGGTTTTGCTCAAGGTATAAAGATTGAATACGATGAAAACAAAAAAGCTTATGTAGACCATCAAGCTGTAGAAATATATTTCAAGGAAAAACAGTAGCGTAACTGGGGCCATCAGACTGAATAATGATGACATACTATATTTTCTGCCTTTTATTACTGCCCACAGGGTAAGAATTAGAGAGAACAAGACACCTTCTGTATAAAGTATGTAGATTTTGATATTTAGGTTATTTTGATGAAATACAAGAAACGTTAAGATGAATACCAATGATAGCCCCAACAGGAGTATCCCCGATCGTTTAATATTATATAGGAAAAGAAAGTATGCGCTCAGGGAAATCCCTAAAAACATGGTTA
>CBDVAV010000050.1:0-12927 GCA_965372055.1 uncultured bacterium
TGTTCCCCAAAAATCGGAATCAATTATTAAAATGCCCGAAAAACCAGAGGGGGCAAAATGGAATGACCCTCCAAAATACATCGATGATATGACTTACCGCAGGGATGGACAGGGCTACTTGAAAAGTGGCAATAGGCAAATTTTTGTAGTTCCTGTTGAAGGAGGTACACCAAGGCAAATCACTTCTGGTAAATACAATTTTGGTGCACCAAATTGGTCGAAAGATGGCAGGACTTTAATTTTTTCTGCCAACATGCATGAAGATGGGGAGCATGACCCCAGGAACACAGAGGTTTATTCAGTTAATATAGCAAGTGGGGAGATAAAAGCCCTTACCAGAAGGCACGGCCCAGATAATTCACCAGCTATCTCTCCAGATGGTACTAAAATAGCTTATCGGGGATTCGATGATCAATACCAGGGTTATCAGATGACAAATCTTTATGTTATGAATTCAGACGGGTCCGGCTCCAAATTGATATCCAAAGGTTTTGACCGTAATCCACAAAATATCCAATGGAGTGGTGATAGCAAGGGTCTTTATTTTCAGTATAATGATCAAGGCGATACCAAAATTGCATATATCAATCTAAACGGGAAAGTCACTGATCTTACAAGCAATGTGGGTGGATTGTCCTTGGGAAGACCTTACTCCTCAGGGACTTTTACAACAAACCTCAATGGTAGATACGCCTTTACCCTAGGGGCAAGTGATCATCCATCAGACCTTGCCTCGGGAGAAAAGGGTACATCAAAACGCCTTACAAATCTCAACAATGATCTGTTTGACTATAAGAAACCAGGAAAAGTTGAAGAGATCTGGTATCAATCCTCATTTGATAAAAGAAAAATCCATGGCTGGATTGCCTACCCTCCTGATTTTGATCCAACTAAAAAATATCCAATGATACTTGAGATACACGGAGGCCCGTTTGCAAGTTACAGTCCCTGGTTTTCAGTGGAGATACAATTGTATACCTCGGCAGGATATGTAGTACTTTATACCAATCCAAGGGGGAGTACAAGTTACGGAGAGGAATTTGGAAACCTGATCCATCATAACTACCCCGGGGAAGACTACGACGATCTGATGTCGGGAGTGGATGCGGTGATTGCCAAAGGATTTATTGACGAGAGCAATATGTTTGTTACCGGTGGAAGTGGCGGCGGGGTATTGTCATCATGGATTGTTGGGAAAACCGACCGCTTTAAAGCCGCGGTCGTAGCTAAACCTGTGATCAACTGGTATAGTTTTGTACTGTATTCTGATGGCCCCGGATTTTTCTATAAATACTGGTTTCCGGGAAAGCCCTGGGATAATACTGAACACTATATGAAACGCTCACCGATTTCACAAATAGGCAATGTGAAAACACCAACCATGCTGTTAACAGGGGAAAATGATTACCGAACACCTATTTCAGAATCAGAGCAATTTTATGCAGCACTGAAAATACAAAAGGTGGATGCTGCCTTGGTGCGGATACCTGGAGCCTCACACGGCATTGCAGCCAGGCCCAGCAACTTGATTGGTAAGGTTGCTTCCATCCTCAGTTGGTTTGATAAATACCGTGATGACAAAATGCAGGGCAAGGTTGACGTGAGTAAATGAAGTAGTTAACTATATTGTATTGTCCGTTTCTCCTGGCTGCTTTGAATGGCCAGTTCAATGATCCTTATTGTATTTCTGGCCTCTTGAGCTTTCACGATAATTTCCTCTCCATTGGCAATAGCATTACATATATTGGAATAGAAAGTCTGATAAACACCTTGTTCACTTTCCACATCCCTTATGATTGACTGCCCTTTTTTCTCTATGTTTAACTTTCCCCAAAGCGATTCAGGTTCCTTGCCCCAATTTTCCATGTTTAAAGGAGTAAGCCCATTTTTTAAAGCTTCTTCTTGTACATCCAGCCCATACTTAATAAAAGATCCCATATCTCCATAAAGCATATAATGTGGGCCAGGTTCTTTTACCAACATGCCTGCCTTTAGTGTAACTTTTAAATTTGGGTAATGAAGAATAAGCTCAAAATTATCAACCGATTTCCCCCCTTGCCTTTGTATCCTAATATCTGCCGTGACTTCTTGGGGCAATCCGAACAAAACTTGGGATTGATCAATCAAATGTGAACCCAAGTCATACAAAATTCCAGAGCCTTGCAAATCCTCCTCCCTCCAGGAATTTTCTTTGATAAAATTCCTAAATCTGTCAAAGTGAATCTCAACTTCAACAAGATTTCCAAGCACCCTGCTTTCGATAATTTTCTTTACTGTCAAAAAATCGCTGTCCCACCTCCGGTTATGAAAAACCGAGATTATTTTGCTTTTAATTGCCGCTAATTCAATCAGATGATCAGCATCTTTGGTGGTAATGGTGAAAGGCTTATCCACAACCACGTGCTTGCCTGTATTAATGGCTTCCTTTGCCAAATTATAATGTGAGGTATTGGGAGTGGCAATAACCACTAAATCAATATTGTTATCTTCAAATATTTGGGTTGATTTAGCAACTATCTCAGTATTGGGATACCTTGCTTTTGCATCAGCAATGTTATCAGCCTTGGTTTCCCTGATTTTCTCAAGTTTTAAACCAGGGACACAGGATATAATAGGGGCATGAAAAACCCTCCCGGCCATTCCATAACCTATTAATCCTACGTTTATAGTTTTATTATTATCACTCACAATTCTATAACTTTTACCTCATGATCAAGGATGTTTAAATATTTGCGGAACATTTCACCAGATAGTTCAAGGGTGGCAGTGTTGATATTGGGGTGAAATCCTAGGCAATCTGCATTATATACTTCTTTGTCAACAAACACTTCAACTTCATGAGTGCGATCATTAATCAAACCAAAAGGGGATACAGCTCCAGGATCAAGTCCCAATTTCTCAAAAAGAAACTCTTTGCTGGCAAATGATAATTTGCCAGTATCACCTATCCGACTGAATTTTTTCAGATCAGTTTGTTTTTTAGCTGGCAGCACGAGCAAAAAAAACCTCCTTTTTTTCTGATCCCGAAGGAACAGGTTTTTACAAGCCAGGCCCTTGATGTCCCCTCGGTATCTTTCTGCTTCCTCAACTGTATATACAGCTGGGTGTTCATGCAAAGTGTATTCTATGTGATTAGATGTTAAAAATTGTTCGACACTGATCATTTTGTAAGCATCTTTTTACACAGAAAACTTAAAACAGAGAACAGACAACTAGGATCATTCCATTGCCTCCATTCCATAACTGGCCCATTCTTCTTTTGAAGGCCCATACGTACCGGGAACAGGAATGTCCAGCATTCTCATGATCACTGTCATTTGCCCCCTATGATGGATTTGATGGGTAATCAATACAGAGAGCAATTTACCCTTTTGCCACTTGCCCCCATAAATCTCAATCTCATCAGTAAGGCTCTCATCCTTCCAACCACTCTTAATCGCTTCCGATAAAATATCACTGTATTTTTTATAAGTTTCTGTAACATTATCAAAACTGTCTGGTATTGGTTCCTTTTCCAGAAAGTCTTCTTTCAATAGTCCTCCTTTGTGTGGCATTTCAGTTAATGTTTGTGTAATGTTCCACGCCAATCGGCCTAAAGTCCTCACATTATCATTCAATTTCTCCGACATCACATCATCAGTGATTTGAGAAAAAATATTGACGGTAGCTTTTTCCTCAGCTTTCCAATCGTTAATAAAATCATCAATTCTTCTATACATGATTAAACTTATTTTATGTGCAAGGTAGGTGTATATAGGGTAGCTCAATTAATTAACTTCAAAAAGATGATCCTTCTCATAAATACTGATAAACAATGGGTAATTTTCACTCAATTTATTGTATTTGGCATTTTCTTCATTTAGCCGATGTTTGGTTACCCTTACTGAATATGTAAACTTCCCTTTGTTAACTAAAGGGTACGAGAAAGTAAATGTTCTTTCTTCAAGTGGGTTTAGGTTGTTGTCTTTTAACTTTTTGGCGGCAGGATACCATTCCCACTGTTCTCCAATCCTTTCTTCTTTTTTAGCCAATAGGTTTCCTTCAATATCGGATAATTGAAATGAAAAGATAATAAACCGTTCAGGATCTCCGGTTGGAACCCTATGTCCTGCAAATTCATTTTTGACCTTGAACCTAAAATTCAAACTATCATTTACGGAGTAATTACTTTTAATTACAGAAGGGTAAAATGCAAGCCCGTTTAGCATTCTTGTTTCGAGTGAATCAAATTTTGGAATGCCAGAGCCGGGAAAATGGTGTAACCGGCTAAATCGCTTTCCATATCCCTTTACAATCTCCCGGTTTGTCTCTTGCATATGACAGCTAATACAGTTCTTTTCCCCGAAATAGACACTTGCCTTCCATTCATCCCCAGTTTCAAAAGTGCAGGCCAATTCAGAGGTAAGCACTGCATTGGCATTATGACAGGATAGACATAGCTTTTCGGATAGGAAATCAGGGTCTGCTACAATCCTGTGTGGAGGGTCACTGCTTTCCCTTAGCCCAATAATAACATTGTTCCTGACATGACAACTCGCGCAGTTGATCCCTTCTTTTTGCAATACTTCATCGTATCGCGGATTTATTTCTTTAACAGGCTTATATATGTCGCCACCAATCAATCCTTTGATAATATATGGCTGCTGGTTTTGAAGAGGAATGTGACAATTAATACATAAAAACGGACTTGATTCTTTTTTTAACTCAGCTTGAAACTGCAGGTCAGTCCAGGCTTGTGAATGGGTTGATTGCTGCCATTCCTGATAGTGTTGCTGATGACAGGAGCCACAATGCTCTGCCCTTAATGAAACCAATCCCTCGGGTATTTTTTGATGTGGAACGGCCTTTTCCCAACTGTTAGTTAGTGGAAGTACGTTTTCATTTGCAATATCGGATTGGCTGGTTTTTGAATTTCCACATTGAAATAATATCAGCAACGTATAAGAGGCCATTAGTGAGATTATTATGGAGAAAAAGGCTTTTTTCATCAATTTTATTATCAATCAGACCAATAACAAAATCTTGGTCAAAATTAAACCACTCCCAAATTACAATCATTGATCAGCAATTAGAAATTTCAATAGCTTCAATCTCAAATTCCCATTGATCTGCTATCTTTACGGCCATGAATTGGCTACAGCTTATATCGGGTACGAGGGCAGGGGATAAAGAAACAACCGCCATTGACGAAAACCGAAGTGCCTTCGAGCAGGATTACGACCGCATTATCTTTTCCCAGCCTTTTCGTAAACTACAGGACAAAACACAGGTCTTTCCCCTTCCTGAACAGGATTTCGTGCACACCCGTCTTACCCATAGCCTGGAAGTTTCCAGTGTAGGCAGATCGCTGGGGAAAAAAGTGGGAAATATCCTTATTGATCGTTACCCTGAACTGAAAAAACATAGTATTACCGAGCATGATTTTGGTGCAGTTGTCTCAGCAGCCTCATTGGCACATGACCTGGGAAATCCTCCATTTGGCCATTCAGGCGAAAAGGCCATTTCTGGTTTTTTCTCACACGATGAGAAAGGCTTGTTCTTTCAGGATAAGGTAAATCCCAAGCAGTGGGCCGATCTTACAAATTTTGAAGGCAATGCCCAGGGTTTCAGGATACTTAACAAAGGTAAGTACCAAGGCTTGAAACTAACAAACCCTACACTAGCTTCATTTACAAAATACCCAAGGGAATCCCAGATAAATCCGATTGATAAAGCCAGGCGAAGTCAGAAAAAGTACGGGTTTTTCCAATCTGAAAAAAAGAACTTTAAACAAGTGGCCTCAGATACGGGCGTAATAAACCTTGGGGACAAGGACAATCTTGTTTGGAGCCGGCACCCACTTGCTTTTCTGGTAGAAGCAGCAGATGACATTTGCTATCACATCATAGACCTGGAAGATGGGTGCAATCTTGGGTTGGTCACTTTGGAACAAACTATTGATCTGCTTGCTATAATCTTAAAAAATAAGCTTGACAGAAAAAAATTAAACCGGATGAATAGCCTCAGTGAGCAGATAGGACTATTACGGGCACTTACCATAGGAATGTTGATTGACCAATGTACAGAACTCTTTGTAGAACAGGAGAAGGATATGCTTGCATCTACTTATGACAGCGCACTGGTTGATGGAATACCCAGTTTGAATGGACTGAATGAGATCAAGAAAATATCCATTGAAAAGATTTACCGCTCCCAGGTAGTGATTCAAACGGAAGTTGCTGGATTTGAAGTTCTGCCGGGATTGTTAGAGGAATTTACCCATGCTGCTTACTACTTCAAATTTGAAAAAGAGGCATATTCACCTAAACATCAATCTATAATCAGGTTATTGCCCACTGATAAATTGAACGAATTGGAATCTGCTAATTCGGTCTATGATGCAATGTTAATCTGCCTCGATTATATTTCTGGTATGACTGATTCTTTTGCCCTACTGGTTTTCAGAAGGATCAAGGGCATTTCATTACCTAAAGTTTAGGGATAGCTGTGTTATTAAATCAACTCCCACTCTCGGAGAATGTAGTTTGTCACAAGCAAAAATGCAAAACCATTTTCATACATAGTAAGCCCACTTTACTTCCCGTTCCATTTTACAAGTTGCAAGAAACATGCAACTTGTAACATTGCATTAAATTATTAGCATAGCCTTAGAACATGACCACACCTACCGTGTTTGCAGAATGAACGAATAACTCATTCAGTAGGCAAGAAGGACGTGGATTTTATAGTTTGATTAAGATACATCCTACTGGTCATCTATTTGAATTTCAAATTATTGAAATTGATATCAACATAATGTTAAAATAGTTACCTTTGTCGTCGCTTTGCAATGTGGACAAGCCTCTCCCATATCATTATTAAATTCAGGATATTACTGATTGTCCTGTTAGCTGTTGTCACAATGTTTATGGCCTATCAGGCAAAAGACATTGAGATGAATTATGATTTTGCCAAAGCTGTACCAGATAGCGATCCCGACATGATCTTTTTTCAGAATTTCAAGAAATTATTCGGGGAAGATGGTAACATTGTTGCCGTCGGAATTAGGGACAGTGCAATTTATGAAAGCCTTAATTTCCGAAGGTTCAAATACTTGAGTGAGGAATTTGCCTCATTGAATGGGGTCAATAATGTGATCTCTCTTCCACTTATCCAACGGTTAAAAAAGAACACCCTGGAAAAGATATTTGAACTGGAACCGATTTTCCCAGATATTCCTGAAGATCAGCAAAAGCTCGACAGCCTCCTGGCTTTAGCCAAAGACCAGAAATTTTATAGCGGACAGATTTTCAATGAAGAGAACGGTACACTCATAATATTGATCTCTATTAATAAGCAGGTGTTAAATTCGGAAAAGAGGATAGTCCTAACGGCGGACATCATTGAAGCAGGGGACAAATTTTCAAAAGCAACAGGATTGGAGTTGCACTATGCCGGATTGCCTTTTGTAAGATCTATTATTGCTGGCCAAGTTAAGAAGGAACTGATCATGTTCCTCACTTTTTCAGTGTTGATATCCGGTCTAATCTTGTTGTTTTTCTTCAGGGCATGGAATGCTGTCGTTTTTCCAATGGTAATTATCGCGGTGGTGGTGATCTGGGTGTTGGGGACTATCGTTCTTATGGGACATAAAATTACATTACTATCTGGATTGATACCACCGGTAATTGTAGTGATTGGAATCCCTAACAGCATCTACCTGCTTAACAAATATCACCATGAGTATGAAACCCACGGTAACAAAATGATGGCTATTAGCAGGGTAACCCGGAAAATTGGCCTAGTTACATTGATTACCAATTTTACCACAGCAATTGGATTTTTGGTATTGGGTTTTACAGATATCGTTATTCTAAAAGAGTTCGGAATTGTTGCAGGAATAAATATCATGGCCACTTTCGTGGTGAGTATGATCCTGATTCCCGGCGTATTCTCCATGTTGCCGCCCCCCAGCTATAAAGAGCTAAAACATTTAAAACTAAAATTAATTAGTAGTGTTTTAAATAGCTTTGATTTATTGGTTCATCGCCACAAGTATGCCGTATTCATGGTATCCGGTATTATTGTAGTTATCTCTATTTATGGGATCAACCAAGTGTATTCGGTTTCCTACATGGTAGATGATATCCCTGAAGATAATCAAATAAAAAAAGACCTGAATTTCTATGAAAGTAATTTTAATGGGATCATGCCGTTGGAAATAATTGTGGATACCGGTGTTAAAAAAGGGGTTACCAACCTTAAGAATCTTAATAAAATCGAAGAGTTTGAGAATTTTCTTCAGTCCCAAAAAGATTTATCCAAACCGGTTTCTGTGATTAGCTTTATAAAAGCGTCCAGACAGGCTTTTTATAATAATAATCCCGACCGCTATGAACTGCCTAACAAATTGGACCGGAATTTTATCTTTAGGTATTTTAGAAATCAGTCTGATAAAACCGGACTGTTGAATTCATTTGTAGACTCGACTGGACAAATCATGCGAATTTCATTGAAGATAGCCGATATTGGTTCCAATAAGATGGATTCATTGATCACCCAGGTAATTGAACCCAAAAAGAAAGAAATCTTTAAAGACACCAAAATACAAGCCTCAATTACAGGGACAACCCTATTGTTTATCAAAGGCAATAAATTCCTGATAGAAAATTTACAGATGAGTTTTCTGATAGCGTTTGTTATTATATCAATGATCATGGCGATGTTGTTTGCAAACATAAGGATGATAATCATCTCACTGATTCCAAACATTATCCCGTTACTGATCACGGGGGCTATAATGGGATTTTTCGCCATTCCACTGAAACCAAGCACGGCAATTGTTTTCAGCATTGCTTTTGGAATATCGGTAGACTATTCAATCCACTTTTTAGCTAAGTACCGCCAGGAGCTATTTGCAAATAATTTTTTTGTGGCTGTAGCAGTAAGCAATAGCTTGAAGGAAACCGGAAAAAGTATGATCTATACCTCGATTGTATTGTTTGCCGGATTTGTAATTTTCACCGCTTCAGATTTTGGGGGAACTGTGGCATTGGGTATTCTAACTTCCACCACTCTTTTTATTGCCATGCTTGCTAATTTAATCGTTTTGCCCGCACTCCTGTTGGCGTTCGATGATGGTAAAAGAAAGAAAGGCTCTCATCCCCTTATCGAGCAAGTAGATGAATTTTACCAGGAAGATGATGATGAGGAGATTGATATTGGTAAAATTGAAGTCGGCAATAATGGAATGGAGAAAAAAGTGCCATCCCAATAACTATTATTCCAAATTTATAAATGAATTGATAAAGTGAAATACACGGAGTATAAAAGTTTGGATTACACGAAAGTGGCTAATGAAATTCTTGCCTTTTGGAATGAAAACAAAATTTTCGAACAGTCCATAGAAAGCAGAAAAAATGCCCGTGCATTTACTTTTTATGAAGGCCCCCCTTCTGCCAATGGTACTCCCGGCGTACATCATGTAATGGGCAGGACAATCAAGGATCTATTTTGTCGCTATAAAACCCTTAAAGGTTTCCAGGTAAAAAGAAAGGGTGGTTGGGATACCCATGGCCTGCCTGTAGAATTACAGGTAGAAAAAGAGTTAGGCATTACCAAAGATGATATCGGGAACAAAATCTCCATTGAAGATTACAACAGTAAGTGCAAGGAAGCGGTAATGAAGTACAAGGGCCAATGGGATGATATGACAGAAAAAATTGGTTTCTGGGTTGACCTTGATGATCCTTATATCACTTTTGAAAAGAACTATATGGAGACCCTATGGTACTTGCTTAAGAAGTTCTACGAAAAAGGTCTACTCTATAAAGGTTATACCATTCAACCTTACTCCCCTGCCGCGGGGACTGGCCTTAGTTCCCATGAGTTGAACCAGCCAGGAACATACCGTGATATCAAAGACACATCTGTTGTTGCCCAATTTAAGATTATTGGAACTGAAAATGACTATTTCCTGGCTTGGACCACTACCCCTTGGACCTTACCGGCAAACAGTGCCTTGGCAATTGGGGAAAAGATAGACTACATCAAGGTTAAAACATTTAATCAATATACTTACCAGCCAACAAATGTTATACTGGCCAAGGATAGATTTGAGACTTATTTCGACAAAAAAAACAAGGACCTTAAAATTGAGGATTACCATGATGGCCAAAAAGCTATTCCTTTTGAAATAGTTGATGAAATTAAAGGTAAGGACCTAATTGGGATGGAGTATGAACAATTGATGCCTTATGTGCCCCTTCCGAAACCAGCTTTCACGGTCGTACCAGGCGATTTTGTAACTACCGATGAAGGAACAGGGATTGTCCATATATCGAAAACCTTTGGTGCTGATGACTACAGAACTTGCGTGCAATTCAATATCCCCGGAGTCTTGGTAAAAGACGATCTGGGCAATGATATTCCCATCGTTGACAAAAAAGGCAGGTTTGTTAATGAGATTACTGATTTTGCTGGTATGTATGTGAAGAATTATACCGATGAAGATGAATCAGACCCAGCTTATAAATCAACTGATGTGCTGATCAGTATCAAGTTAAAGGAGGAAAATAAAGCCTTTAAAGTTGAGAAATTTGTTCACTCTTATCCCCATTGCTGGAGAACAGACAAACCTATATTGTATTACCCTTTGGATTCCTGGTTTATTAAAACCACGGCCTTTAAAGATAAGTTGGTAGAGTTAAATAATACCATTAACTGGAAGCCCAAATCCACTGGTACAGGAAGGTTTGGCAATTGGCTGGAAAACCTGGTTGACTGGAATTTGAGCCGTTCGAGATTTTGGGGCACACCACTTCCTATCTGGGTAACTGAAGATCGACAGGAATTGAAATGCATTGGATCGGTCAAGGAACTGGAAGAAGAGATTGAAAAATCTATAAAGGTGGGATTCATGACAAAATCCCCCTATGAAGACAGTGATGTTGATTTGCACAGGCCATTCGTTGATAACATAATTTTAGTTAGTGATTCGGGCAATAAAATGATGAGGGAACCCGATTTGATAGATGTGTGGTTCGATTCAGGTGCAATGCCTTATGCACAATGGCATTATCCGTTTGAAAACAAAGAATTATTTGACGAACACTTTCCCGCCGATTTTATTTCCGAAGGTGTGGACCAAACCAGGGGATGGTTCTTTACTTTACACGCCATATCGGGAATGATTTCGGAAAAAATTTCTTTTAAAAATGTAATCTCCAGTGGATTGGTTTTGGATAAGGATGGCAACAAGATGTCAAAAAGATTGGGCAATGCCGTTGATCCTTTTGAAATATTAGCTAAACATGGTCCTGACGCAACCCGTTGGTATATGATCTCAAATGCAAATCTCTGGGACAATCTGAAATTCAATGCTGCAGGCATTTCTGAAGTACAAAGAAGGTTTTTCAGTACCCTCCATAATACCTATTCATTCTTCGCGTTGTATGCTAACATTGACAACTTCACATATTCGAACCCGGCCGAAAATAGAGATAACCTCACCGAGAGCGACCATTGGATAATTTCAAAATTGAATAGTTTAATCATCGGGGTTGAAAATAACTTCGAAGATTATGAGCCAACAAAAGCAGCAAGATTGATCCAGGATTTTGTTTCCGATGATCTGAGCAATTGGTATGTCAGGTTAAATCGAAAAAGGTTTTGGAGACCCTCTTCAAACCAAGAAGGGATGAACGGGGATAAGGAAGCTGCCTATCAAACACTTTACCATTGCTTGTTAACAGTGGCAAAACTGTCCTCTCCAATTGCCCCATTTTACATGGATAGGCTTTATATTGATTTAAACCAAATAACTGGCCTGGAGACATTCCCATCAGTGCATTTATCAGACTTTCCCATCCCTGATAAAAGCAGGATTGATAATGATTTGGAAGATAAAATGCGGTTGGCACAAAATATATCCTCATTAGTACACTCAATAAGGAAAAACAAAAAGATAAAAGTCCGCCAGCCCTTATCCAAGGTCTTAATACCAGTTCTAGATCAAAAGCTAAAGGAACAAATTCAAGCAGTGGAAGGAATTATTTTATCGGAAGTAAATACTAAAGGCATTGAGTTTATCGATGATGATTCCGGTATTATCCTAAAGAAGGCAAAACCTAATTTCAGAAAACTTGGAAAGGAATACGGTTCAAAATTAAAAGAACTATCCAATGTTATCAGTGATTTCAGTGCAAACGACATCAATACTTTGGAAAAAGAAAATAAGATCACCGTTGATCTGTCGGGCGAAGCTGTAAACCTCACTTTAGAGGACGTTGAAATAGTTTCTGAGGACATACCCGGGTGGTCGGTAGCTAATGATGGTAAATTGACTGTAGCCTTGGACATAACTTTAACCGATGAATTGAGAAAGGAAGGATTGGCCAGGGATTTGGTAAACCGGGTACAAAATTTAAGAAAAGAAATGGGGCTGGAAGTACAAGATAAAATCACTATCCTGCTCGAGAAGAACAAAGATGTATTTAATCAGGCTATTGAAATACACAGGGATTACATTTGCGGTGAAACCCAAGCTTTGAGTATGGAGTTAACAGAGAAGCTGGAGGAGCCTATTATTTTAGAAATTGATGAACTAAAAGTAAAAGTAAAGATCAATGCTTGAACAAAAAGACCCAAATAAAAACAACAAATACCTAAAGTTTTACTTGCTTAGTTTAGCGGTAATCATCGTCGATCAAACGGTTAAGCTGTTGATCTATTATAATATGGATTTGGGATCTGGAGGTCAAATACCAATATTTGATGACTGGTTTAAATTACATTATACTTTGAATCCCGGGATGGCCTTTGGAATTACTCTGGGATCAGAATATGGAAAACTTGCTTTAACCCTGTTTCGACTGGTAGCAATGGTTGGTATTGGATATTATCTATATAAACTGTCCAAATCAGTAGTTCACCCTGGGTTGTTGTGGT
>CBDVAV010000051.1:0-12818 GCA_965372055.1 uncultured bacterium
ACTCACACGGTTACTCCTCCACAGCTTGAACCAGCCCCGGCAGTACAACCGTAGCAATGCTGGTTCACTACTATTTCCCTGTTGTTGAGCTTTCTAAGGTCGAAATCTCTTATGTGTTTTGGTGTATTGCCATTGACTTTTAAATTTAACATTTGATTAAAATCACAATCATAGATATAACCATCCCAACTTATGGAGAGAGTGTTTTTGCACATTACACCATCAACTGCCTCAGGATTGAACGCGTTGCTCAATTCCACCATATATTGTTGGTAGTTATCACTGACCAACAAATAATTCAGGAACCTGCTAATAGGAAGGTTTGTAATTGCATACAGTGAATTAAAACTAATGCCATATCCATCCCATAGCCTTGTTTTAAACTCAACTTCCAGATGCTCCTGGTTATCAGGTAGAAAAGCCCCGGTTGGATTGTAAACAAGATTTAGGGTAAGCCCACTTTTATCAATGCCATAACCCACTTCGTTGAGCATTTTCAACGCCTTGATCGATTTTTCAAACACCCCTTCACCACGTTGACTATCAGTGCGGCGTGCAGAAAAGTAGGGGAGTGAGGATACAACTTCGACATTGTATTTCCTATAAAACTCTGGGAGGTCATGATATTTAGGGTTGGCCACAATTATTGTAAGATTGCATCTCACAATAATTGCTTTACCGAGTTTATGCAATTTTTCAACAAACCATCGAAAGTGTGGATTTAATTCCGGGGAGCCACCTGTAATGTCAACAGTTTTGATGTCAGTGTCCTTTAAAACATCCAAACACAATTGCATGGTATCCCTGGTCATGATCTCCTTTCTATCCGGGCCTGCATCAACATGACAGTGTTTGCACGTTTGATTGCACATCTTTCCAACATTCACTTGTAATATCTCCACACTTGTTGCAGTTAGAGTTATTCCCAATTCCACGATCCTCTCTCTGAAGGATGGCACACCGAGGTTAATGGATTCTTCCAGTACATTTAACTGGCTTTGGGTATCGGATACTGATAGTTGATGATCAATGGATTTTAATGTATTCATCACATTAGGATATCTTTGGCTTTGTTCATCATTTGTACACCATGTACCAGGGATGAGCCTCCTCTTATAGCTGCTGCAACATGGATAGCCTCCATCATCTGTTCCTCATCAGCACCTTTCTTTAGCGATCCTGAAGTATAGGCATCGATGCAATATGGGCATTGAATAGCATGTGATACAGCCAATGCAATCAGTGATTTTTCCCTGACGCTTAGAGCTCCTGGTTTAAATACATCATCATAATAATCAAAGAATTTCTTCCCCAATTCAGGTTGCCACTCGGTGATATTGCCAAATTTTGGCAAATCTTCTTTGTTATAATAAGATTCTTTCATTTAGGTTAAATGATTTGATTTGATAAAAATTTTAATTAAAGCAGGTTGAAAATTGATTTAAATTGCTTTGATGTTTTGAATCATTTAAACAAAAACTGGTGGGCCACGAAGACTGATATTTAATCCCATACAAGAGGAAATAATAGGATTTATATTTATACTATAATCTTTCGCAAAGACTGAATTTAATATGACCATGATCCTTTTCAAGACCTTCAGGAGTATATATTTGCCATTCAAAGCGTATTTAAGATCTTGAGGACTGTCTATATCAGCCTTTTTGGAAAGAAAATGGATTTTATCAATGCTATCAACATATTTATTTTGAAGTTGGCCAAAGACTTTATTTGTTTCCCATAAAATTGCAAGAAATAGGTCCTTATTAAATTCATTTTCATTTAATCCCATCAAATAAATTCCGCCATCAATCGAAGGTCCCAATATTAGGCCTCCGTTAGTGGATATAATATTGGCAGCTTTAAGGATATCAGTTGTATTAAGGGAGATACAATCGTTTCCAATGGCGATAACATTTTGAAAACCCTTATCAAATACTGACTTAAAGGCGTGATAAAACCTTTCTCCAAAGTTAGCCCCAACTTGTTGCCTAGAATCAATAATGATTAACGGTAGGTTGGTTTTGCGTACTATATTTATTGTTGATTCTATTAAAAGGCCGGATAATTTACTATTCTCTTTTAATCCGGTATTGGGAAGCAGTGGTTTTGAAACAGCTTCATCATCTGCAGATCGGGTAAACAGTAATATTGCAGTATTATTTCTCAATTTGAAAAATGGTTAGATGATTTTCTGTTCGTCAAACTATTGACAAAAAAAACCAATCTTTTGTTCACTAAAGGTATGGAATTAATCTTCCTTATCCAGTGAAGAATTTAATCTATCCAAAATCCATTGAGCGAATTATCCCCACAGAAGTACTGGTATAAATTGTGCAGTTTTTCGAATTAATGTTAAACTTAAACTCTGGCATTATTTTCTAGCTTTTGTTACTTCGGTTTCTAAAATGGTTTCTCCATTGTTGCCCCAACTGTTCATAACGAAATTGAGGACATCTGCAACCTCCTGGTCATTCAGGTCCTGTGGGGTCATTTCTCCAAAATATACTTGTCCATTAACAGTTATTTCCTCTGTTAGACCATTCAATATTATTCTGATAGCCCTTTGCTTATCAGCCATCAAGAAATCTGAATTAGCCAATGGAGGAAATGCCCCCAGAATCCCTTGTCCTTTATCCATGTGACAAGTAATACAATAACTCATGTAAATATCTTCGCCCCGCTTCTTGCTTTCTTCTAAATCACGGTCTTGGAAGATAAATGAAGTGATGACAACTGCAAAACCAAGCATTACTATACTCCTAGTTCGATATTTGTTAAACTTCATACAAGGGTTAGTTAGACGGTATTTGTTTTAGATTGGCTGAAATAACAGATACTCTATTTTGTTATACGAAATAATGATAATTAGTTATGTGAATTAAAATGAATAATTTTTCATGGATTTTAATGTATATGGATTTTAGTGTATTGGAAAAACTGTATGATAAACACAATAGGGGGGCTTTCCTTTAACAAATATTATAAAATCGGGTCAAGATCATTATCTATTTTTATGTCGATATACAAATTATCCCTATCTTAAGGGACTAGATTATTAAACTATAACTTGTTGTGAAAAGCGTATTCTTATTAATCTGCTTATTTTATTCCCTCAACTCATTTTCTCAAGCTTCTGCTTTAAAAGGGACCTGGAGGCCTGAGCTATACGTTATGAAGGATAGTGATGAGTTATCTGTTACAGGTCAAATATTCTTTTCAGACAAAAATTGGCAGGTGTTGTTTTTTGTTTTGAATGAAAATGGAGATCCAGTAAGGGCTTCTGCTGAAGGTGGTGATTACATATTGGAACAGGACAACCTAACCTTTTACCATCTTTATAATTATTCTGGAAATGATCAAAATGCCCCATCAATGTTAAGAGTATTCAATCAGGAAACCAAACAGGAGGAGTCTTGCACTATCAAATTGGTGGGGGAAAATTTGACAATCTATTTTCCCAGTGGAAATAGTATGATATTCAAGAAAATATCGGATTGACAATTAGTTTGTAAGGATTTCTATTTCACTTCTTACATTCATTTTAGCCCTTGGGTCATCCTTTTCAAAAACCATTTTCTTGCCTCCCCAGCCGATAACATCCAAGCGATCTGGGTCTATCCCGTTCTGGATTAGATATTCTATAATTATTTCACCTCGCGATAGGCTTAATTTTCTAGCGCTTCCTCTTCCAACCTCGGAGTTTTCCCCCATAGAAAATAAATCATCCGACCCTTTTGTCCTGCCGATTATTTTCCCCCCGTTGTTCCCGTTCGTATGACCATGAACACGCACTGTTAGATTTTCATTTTCCTGCAGCATTTCCAATAATTGGTTAAGCTCATATTTGGATTCTGGTTTCATTTGAGTAGCATCGGGCCAGAAATAAACATGATACATAGTTACTATTTCACCAATTTCATAGCGTTGCAAATCAAAATTAATATAAATAGTGTCACCCCTTAGCTCTAAAAATCCGTTGCCGTTTTCTTCTTCCAACTCATTTAGTGAAAAGGTATGTTGTACCTTTCTATACCCAAAAATATCACATACAACTTGAATCTCTCCGGTGCCATTTTGTGGAGCAGGTAACAGGTCGATAATATTTGCTTTCCAATTTTGATATTTCTTGGCTCTTACTGCATCAATAATATCAATATCACCATTTACAATTTCACCTGACACACTACTCACTGCATTTATTTTCAAGGGATATAATGCTACGCCATCATCGGTTATCAATTTTACGGGTTTCTCTACTTTAGGCACAGGTTTTTGTTCCTCTTTTGGAGGTGCTGTTTCTTCCTTTTCAACTGCTTTAGGTTTCTCAATGGGAGGTGATTCAATTGAAGGTTTGATATCAATTGTTTCCTGTATTTCAGCCAATTCAGATCGAGAGACGAGGTCTGTTTTATCAACCCTTAACAAGGGTTGAGAGGCAAGTACCCAAGCTGAGTCAAAGCCATTTTTCACCAGGTCCCTTGTATATTTCTTGCGAATATTGTCTCTTTCTATCCGTGCGGTTTCTATTTGTGAGGAACTAAACAGGTAAACATAATACAGTTCATTTTCCATGCGGAACCCGAAATTGACATTATATTCAAAATCCGAGGTTATTCTCAGGTATTTTTTTGCATTCCCATAATAAGAAAATGCCCCGATAATCACGTAATGAATAGTCTCTTTTGGATCAGTTTTAGTGTTAGTTTTACCAATACTAGAATTAGGATCCACCCCATATCCCATAAGGCTTGTGATAATAAATAACCCTGATAGAAGATACACCTTTAGCGTTTTCATAGCATTAATTGTTCACAGTCACAATAACGACTCTTTGGTTCTTACTGTAATTTGCTTCAAAAAAAGGATAATAGATAACCAAAGTCAAAGAAATTATGATGATTGTAATGTTTAGATAAAAGTAATATAAAATCGGGTTTATTATATGACAGCTAACCTATTTTACAGGACAATACCATCTAGGCACAAAATATTTTGATAAAAGGATACAATATTACCAGAATTTGGGATTTGAGTCCTATTGTAATAAGCACACCTGTTATACCTTTGGTTTCGAGTTTAATCTCGTTCTAGTTGCTAAAGGTGAAAGGGGTGAGTTGGAATCAGATTCCAATCTTGCCCCTTCTTTTTTCCTACCCTTCCTACCTCAGGATAATCAGTATTATTGTAATAATTAAGAATCAGGTATTACTACTAATTGATATGATCAATCTCGACAATTAGGGCAACAATAGTTTTACCATTGCTTTTGCATGTAAAGCGGATTTTGTTTTTCACGAATTCAATATTGGAAGGTGATATTAAATCATCTGATAAAACCCTTCGTATACGATCTAAAATGGAACCTGAAGAAGTCCTCATCTCACTGTATATATTATCGATGGGCAATTCATCTTTTGAGTAAAGGATGCACAGGAAGTCTTTGCCCTGGTTTTCATCCATACGGATTAGTTTATCTTCAGAAGGATAAGCAACTGTTCCAGATTTATAATTGATAACTGGACTGGTCCTTGAATCCTGTGGGAAGATTGGATAGATGGCATTGGATAAGTCTGATGCAAAAGCATATACAAATGCCATTTTGGCTTCATTTGAAATCAATAATTGAAATTCAGTACCGGAGGGATATGGCTGCAAGATCTTGTAATAGCCTTGCTCATCAAGTAGTTGAGCAATCATCTCATTGTTATTTTTGAGTCTCAAAGTTAAAGAGCCTGCCAAGTCTGGTGCATTCGGATCATTAAATTGCTGAAATAGTTCATATGCATATCGGGTGAAGTCGGTAAAATCATTATACCTAATCCACATAAATCCATCATTGCCCCAATGTTTGCCCCAGCTATTGATCACCTCAAATGCCCCACCGTATTTTGAATCATCATAACCAATTACACACATCGCATGCCCTGGAATAGACGGGTTCATCTTTTCCCGGGGTTGCCAGAAATCTTTTGCAAATGTAAAGGATTGGGGGACATGCATTCCAGCTACCACGGGGTAACCTTCAGCCAGTGATTTTTTAACAAGCTCGATTTTTATTTCTTTGGGATCATTAATATCAAATATCCTGGAGAAGCCTGACAATCTGTTTTCTTTGGCTTTTTGTAAAGTGGCATCCCTGATCTTTTTTGGACAAAATTCCAGGAAATCAACATACCTGGGTACGCCTTTTTGTGTCAATATATCAAGTGCTACACCCAGGTCAGCATTTATTTGGCAATTTTTAACTTCCTGGTCGACCTTGGCGAAATGGTAGTTAAAGACTGGTGAATAAGCATTTTCAGTGATCTGTCTTGTATCTGTCCAGCTTTTTTTTTTAGCTTCAAGAATTGTTCTTGCAGCGTAGGCCGTGGCCCAACCGACAGAAGTATTAAGTAACATTTGGTTGCCGGGTTGGGGGCAATATTGCTTCAGGGATGATTTGGATGGCAAACCGGTATAATTGCCCCGGGTAAGTATAGCTTTTTTAGGTTTTTGAAAATATTGGTCATCATTAAATTCCAGTCCCATACCATGTTTCTGGGCAGATGTGAATAAACTGGAAAACAGGATAAAAATCCCGAGAAATGTCCTCATCGAGGTTTATTTGACCACAAACACAAAATCACTACCAGGTTCATTGTCGCCAAATCCACCAGTTCTTGGTTCAGGGTTGATCTTGTCCAGATAATCCATTAATTCAGGCAGGGTGATGATCTTATCACGTCCACCATAATTACGTAATGCTTCTAAAATTTTAGCAGCGAATGGTGAATGTCTACCGGGCCTTCCATCCGGGACATACTCTTTTCCTCCGGAAGTGAGGTATTTTCTGGTTTTAAACCTCAGTTTTCTTTGAATATATTCGGTTTGGGTAAGTTCATTATACATATCATCCTGACCCCTGTCACCCGCCCTTGCAATTAACGGATCAATGGTACCGCCAAAACATGCATCTATGGCAAGAAATGTATGCCTTGAAGGGATATTATTTACAATTTCCCTCAAGTTTGCATGAGATAAATATCCGAGTTTAACTTCGTCGTTTCTATCGGAATCCTTGCAAACTAAATATCCCTGGCTAAAAAACGGATCAAATTGACCATGTCCGGCAAAGAAGATAAACAACTGGTCATTTTCTAAATAACTCTTCTTTGCATATTCCAGGAGTTTGTCAAGTATACCTCTTTTTGTAGGATTTATTACCAAATCCACTTTAAATCCATAGGATTCTTCCAACTCTTTGCCAATTGTTGTAGCATCATTAACAGGGTTGGTAAGATTTGTCCAGGAGTCGTATTCGTCTATGCCAAAAAGAAGGGCATAATCTGTTCTGGCTGCTAATACAGGAAGCGTAACCCTGATCACTCTCTCTTCCATTGTTACTTCCCCTCTAATGTTCTCTGCAACTACCTTTATGACGTTATCACCTTCGTTTAACTGGATATCTTTTTCAAATACTTCATCAAAATTTGTGTCTTCAGTGCTAATTACACCAAGTCCTCTGTCATTTTGAGTGGGGAGGTTATTAATGTAGAGAGTAACGTTTTTAAGTTTCACCTCTGAATTAACTCCGACTTTAATGGATCCTTTTTTGATATCGATGATTGTAATTTCCTGGTTTGGGTTAAGCCAGGTTATTACCGGATTTGCTGGTTCCGGTGTGCCTACCTCAAGATAGACCTTATTGCTAGTACCACTGATTTCTTGTCCAAATCCAAATGTTGTAGTGCATAGGGCGACTACAAATGCTACGAAATATCTAGTCATGATGTGTTGTGTTTAATCTCAATGATAAATTTACAAAATTATTTACTAAAATGTATAATGCAATTTCTTTGGATACACATTGCTTATTTTCACTATATAATTATTCTTTGATAATTAATCTTCCGGTCAAATCTTTATGTTCTGAGATTCCATCAATCGAAATCTTATAGAAGTATAATCCAGTTGGAATATCAGTTTTATTATTTCGGATGTCCCATTTGATATCATGGAAACCGGGGGCATAATCTTTGACATTAATCCGGTCGATAATTTGCCCCATCGAATTGAATATTTTTATATCTATACCATAATCCCCCTGTGAATCAGGTAATCCTAGTTGGAAAGTAAGCTCGTGAGAAGCCGGGTTCGGGTAAATTATGGAAACTAACTCTTGGGGTTTAAGGAATTCTGAAATAAACAGTGCATCCCCATAATAAACTTCAAAATTCCTCTTATCTCCCATGAATGAATATTCGGATTGAACACGCATGTTTATTTTTCTTTTTGCATCAACATCATACAAAATAAGTTCCTGATCATTGTTTCCAAAGTATGAATTATCCCAACTAAGGATTACTTTTTCACCTGTGTTACTGGAATTTATTTCGAATTCCCACTTATGGTTTTCGGAGGTTGGCACGAAGTCCCTGGCGAATTTATCTGCAAAATATTCAGGGTGATCAAAATTCATTTCCACAAAATCCTGGAATCTGGGCAAGGTAATCCTGTCCAGGTGGTCTTTGCTGAGATGGGCGTCGGGGCTCATACCAAATCCGGCCCTGGTATTGTTAATTGATCCTTTGGTTATGTGGATATCAACACCCCATTCTTCTGAATCCAATGAATTATTATAAGATTGTTGTTGGCGGTTAACACCTGATGTACGGGCATTTTTATCAGTGGTATTAATTAAGGCCGGGAGGTCAATATTAATGGCATTATTTACGAAAATAAAAGCCCCGTCAAATGGGTCAAGTTGAAAATTATCAATATATCCCGATGAATAAATCCAAAGTTCGGGATCGATTTCTGTAGTAATTCCATTGTAAGTGAGAATATCTCCCCAATTTAATGAGAAAGCATAAGGATTTCCAATTTGGTTCCAACCTTGTGTTAGAGATAATTGGAATGTGGATACCTCAAATGGCCCAGCCTGATTAAGATTTGGCACTGCTCCAGGGCCTAAACTGATTGACACCCCACCATCTTTAACAATTATCCAATACCCCTTTCCAGGCCTGATACTTCCACTTGATGAAATATCCCGTGCTGAGCCATTTTCATAACTGAAAATTCGCCACCTGCTGTTGTCTACCGGACCCAGATCATCTACAAATATGTCCCTGATGGAACTTTGGTCCAGGCTTAAGGGTACAGAGAATATTTCGTATGATTCCTTACCAAACCCTGTCTGGTTATAATTTAAAGAAAGTTCGGAAATCCCTTCATAACGGATCAATGATTTCCCACTGAGTACAGTCTGATTTCCGCTGACATCTGTAGCTACAAAGAGATATTCAATACCTGCCAGGTCAAGGGTGACATTCAAATCAAACGAATAAGTACCACCAGATCCACTAGCATCGGGAACTGCATCGAGTACAACTGATTGTGTATTTGAAATGGGTTCTGTAATTCCAAGGTAAAAAACTTCAACACTGGACACTCCAAGATTATCCGATACGGTAACCGAAGCATTTTGTCCTATCTGACCTAAAGATATGAATGGAGGAAAATCAGTGGTGACAGTTGGTGGTTCGGCATCTGCCGGTGCTTTGGCAACAAAGAAATCCAAACCTCCATTACCAGTTACAATTGAACTATTGAAATCTGCTGTTCCAGTAATAGATCCTGTAGTATAAATGCTTGGGGAAATAGCATCATTATACGTAATGGCTATTCCGAAATCATTGTTGGTACCTCCGGTGTTGGTGGCTGAGCTTAAAGTGCCATCGGGTTGGTAGATTAGTAAAGTTACATCTCCTTCTCCATTGGAAACCAGTGATCCAGTGGCTTGGGTGGTTGATCCAGTGATACCTCCTGTTACATAAACAATACCTTGGGTATCAGTGGTTATATCATCACCGAATGAGGAAACTGAAGATTCCAACTGTTTTACCCAAAATGGATCACCGGTATTTCCATCCAGTTGGGTTATGAACATATCCCGTTGACCCGAGCCAGTGGGGTTGAGTGTTGTCCCTGCAAAATCTATGGTTTCGGTAAAATAGCCTGTGACGTATAAATTTGTGGGGTTATTAGAGTCATAGTGGATGCTTCTACCGTAATCAAAACCAGCTCCGCCAAATGTTTTTGCCCATAAAACAGTTCCAATATCATTAATTTTTGCTACGAAAATATCATTGCCACCGTTGGAGTTCAAAACAGTACTTCCAAAAGTAGTTTGCCCGATGAAACGTCCTGTAATATAGCTCTCACCAAAGTTATCGTCAACCGATATTCTTCTGGACAATGTAAATCCACCAAGGCCTGTTTCCATAGCCCAAAATAAATTTCCATTTGTATCATACTTGGCTACAAAAGCATTAACAGTCCCATCACCATTGAGGGTAACCGTTTCAAAGGTTATAGGATCAAGAAAAATTCCTGTCAAAAATATTTCATCTTTGTTAGTAACGTCCAAACTAAAACTCTGATCAAAGTCGGATCCCCCCCCTGCCTTTCTAACCCAAAGAATGGTTCCATTGGTATCATATTTGGCTAAAAAGATATCAGCATTACCGGCACTGGTAACTGTAAGCCCTTGGAAATTAGCTGTTTCATAGAACCAACCGGTTATGTATACATTTCCAAAACTATCCAGACCAAGCCCGATGCCAATATCCGCATTTACACTTGAAGATCCCGCATTTGTAGCCCAGATTATGTTTCCATCTGGATCGTACTTAGCCAGGAAAATATCCCTGCCCCCAAAACTTGTAAGTGTAATTCCAGAGATATTCGCCGTACCTTCTTCCATTTGACCCACTACAAATATATTTCCACTGGGATCTACTGCCACCTCATAACCGAAATCTGTGCCTGGTGTCCCTCCACCAGAAACCCATTCAAAATTGGAGGGTGGGACTACGTCGGTGTCTATTACTTCAATTTGTATTTGAGCAATATTATTATCCTGGGTTATTTCAGCTAAGGAGCGGTCGTTATTGGCAACTATGGTAACATAGTAAGTGCCCGGTAAAATCCCTGTTGGGACATCATAGGGAGCACTTATAATTTGACGTTGTCCAGGACCAAGGCTGGCAATATTTAATGTTGCTGCAACCACACTGAAATTTAACAGGTCGGGGGTATCAGAAAGTAAGATGTCGACATTAAATGTACCTGCTGTGGCCTCTCCCTGGTTAACGATTTCGGCATATAGTTCAATGCGCTCCCCATCATAAGCAAACCCTTTACTTAATGTAGTTTGTTCAACTGTTATGTCTGGTGATGGGGCAATTGTGGTTATATAAATGTCCGTGCCCCCGGAGCTAAATAAATTTGTTAAATTAGGAAAAGCGATGGAGGTTCTGTAAACTCCAGCCAGGTAAAGGTTGTTTTTGGTATCTAAAAGTAAATCACGGCCTTCTGAAAATTCTCCATCGATTAATCCTCCAGCCCAAATCGGATTGCCATTAGCCCCATTGACCTTAGTGATATATGATCCGGCAGTTGAAGTAAGATCAATTGTACCCATATTGGAGCCATTATGCAATCCGGTAAGGAATACATCTCCGTTATTATCAATAACCAGTGCTTTGCCGTCATCATTGGAAATAGCTCCGTAATTCCTTGACCAGCGTGACACTCCGTTACCAGAATATTTAGCTAGAAAGATATCTGTAACTCCAGCATTCGCCAGGAATGAAAAAGGAGTCCCAAATGAATCGAAATCAGCAAGGGAATTCTGTTGGATTGATCCTGAAATAAATACATTCCCAAATGGATCCAGTCCGATATCAAAAATATCGTCATCACCCAGACCCCCGGTATTCCTTATCCACTCTTCGGCGCCATTGGGATCAATCCGGGCTAGAAATATTTCCCGGAAACCTGGATCCGGATTATTTACAAAGAAACCCCCAATATTTATATCAGGCGATACGGAGTAACCGGCTATATGGGAATAACCATTATCATCTACGGCAATAGCAAGTCCTTTATCTTCATCAGTACCTCCAATGTTCCTGGCCCATAGCTCATTTCCTAAATTATCATACTTGGCAACAAACCCGTCAGCAGTACCCAAATTGGTAGTTGTAAGACTAGCGAAAATGTAATCAACCCACCAGTTTATACCTGTGATGTAAACATTGCCAAAATTGTCTAAATCAATCCCCATGCCTCGGTCGGAATTTGTACCCCCAAAAGTTCGGGCCCATTGTGCCAGACCAGAGCTATTAAACTTTACAAGGAACGCATCTTGAGATCCACCATTGCTAGAAATTATTACGCTATTCCCAAAATCCAAGGTGCCAAAGTACTCCCCGATGATATAGTAGTTTCCACTGGCATCAGTTGCAATATCATTAGCGTGCGAATTTCCTATTCCTGTAGAATATGTTGTCCATCCCAAATCTATCAAACCCGCATCAACTTTCTGGATTAAAATGTTTTCAAACGTCACATCATTTGTGAATCCCACCATATAAATGTTGTCATTAATATCCTGGGCCATGGACAATACTTCATCGGTATTCAAGCTTACAATATTTCCAAAGGAAGTTGCATTATTCCAGTTAATGTTAGCAGGTGAACCCGGAGTTACCACTTCGATACTAACTGATTGTACATTATTTGTTTCATCTGATTCAGGTACCTCCAGATTACCATCGGCTTCAAAAAGTAAAAAATAAGAACCTGTTGAAAAAGTTAGAAACGGATATTAACGGCTTTATCACCAAGATTAAGTCAGACTTTGAGACGGGATTGAAAGAATATGATATGGTCAAGTATCTAAACAATATGCTTGTGCTGGAATATAAAGGCATCTTTGATTATAACTACTATGCATCGCTGGTGTCAGATAAAGACCTCGCTGATAA